>CAZWDF010000153.1:0-3433 GCA_964632335.1 uncultured Candidatus Saccharibacteria bacterium
ATCTCGCGCACTTGGAGGGCGGTGGGCTTGTTCTTACCGGCCTTGCACTCGATGGCGAGGAAGTGCCCGTTCACACAGGCGACGATGTCAGGCACACCGCTACGTCCGTAGCCGTGCGTTGCGGGGAAGAAGTAGTAGACACCCTCGTCCTTAAGGATGCCCACCACCTTATCTTTGACCCTTTTTTCAGGGGTAGCTGCCACCAGTTTGCTCCTTGGTTAGGGATAACATACCCCAGTATTAAACAGTGTCAAGCCCCTTCATCTGCAGGGAAGGCATATTCTTCCAGTGCCTGACGCATCAGCGTCGAGCGGGTCGTCACTCCGCCTACGCAGCTATCGTACCAGTCCACGAGGTGCTGTGGCAGGCGCAGACTGATGCTGACCATCTGCTCGCCCTCAGGTAGCTTGGGACGTCCTCGGCTCATTAGTTATCTCCCTTGATGATGTAGAAGGTCTTGTTGCCCGTGCGCATGCCGACGCCATCGAGCAGCTTCTCGGTCTCGTAGAGTTTGAGTAGGGCGATAGCCTCCCTGAGTTTCGCGGGCATCTCCTCCAGCAAGAAGGAGTGGAAGGTCCCCTCGTTGTTGGCGAGCTCCACATGGAACTGGTTGCCACGCTCGACCACAAGAATACCGTCGCTGCTCATGGCGCGCTCGGCCTTGTCGGCCTGACAGCTACGCTCGTAGCTATCCAGTAGCTGCTCCTTGTCCCTCAAGGTGCTACTCCCCGTGCAGATGAAGTCGTCGTAGCGGCTGGCCACGAACGCCATGATGTCAGGCATCAGCCGGTCACGTGTGTTGCGGTGCTCCCGCTGCAGTGCGTAGATAGCCGAACGCACCTTGCCACTGGCGCTCCTACGCTCGTTGTGCATGAGCTCAGGCAGTGTATGCGCATACATGTTGGACAGGATCAGCTTGACCGCCTTCTTGAGGTCCTTGGTCTCGGTGCAGTTACCTCGGTTGCGCGTGGCTTGCAGTCGGTGATTGTTGAAGGCGTAGCGGTTCTCGCCCGTGCGCCAGTTTTTGGACGCCCAGACCTCGCCCAGCGCCTCGTCCCCGTCCATGATAGTAAACCGCTTGAACAGGTAGAAGGAGCCAGTGGGGTCTAGGTCGCCATAACCCTCCGTGACGTAGCGCCACGTCGGTTGCTTCTTGCTGAGCTCATTGAACAGGGGCTTGAGGAACTCATACACGCGCGGGTCGGTGTTGCGCAGCAGGTCTTGCTCGTCCTCCTTGCACTTGCGGAAGACGTTGTGCGCGTCCATGGGAATGTAGATGTTACGCATTGGTTTGCTCCTTACCAGTCGAACTTGCTCAGGGTCGCATCCACCTGCGCCTTGAGGTCGATGCGGGTGCCGACGTCCTTGCGGATGTCGTCGATGTCTACGTTGCTAACCAGCTTCTCCAGATCGCGTCGCGCCTGCTCCAGCTTGGGGTCCTTGGTGACGTTGAAGTGGGTCAGCAGCGCGCACATGTCGTGCACGTTGGTAATGAAGGTAGAGTGGAACAGCTTGGGCTTGGCGCTCTCGCCCTCCGGCTCGACGAGCTTGTCGGACATCTTGGCCAGCAGGTCGTGCACCTTGTCCCATGCCGACTGCATAGCGTCCTTCACCCTAGCATCGTAGGCATCCTCATACTGCGCACGCAGCTCAGCCAAGTCAGCTTCGCCTGCGGTCAGCCGGAAGTCGCCCGACTCGGGCACCGGAGAGAACACCACTTGGAAGCCGAACTTGCTGCGCACCTCATCGACACTCGGGTAGTCGAGCGGGTTGAACAGGTCGCCCAGATGCTGCGGCGCATCGGCCAGCAGCTGCGGGTAAGCCTCGCAGAACGCATCGACCTTGGACATGAAGTAGTCGCGCCGTGCGTTGATGTCGCGCTTGTAGTCGAAGAACATCGAGGTGGGCAGCAGGCGAGGGCCGCGATCAGACCACGGCATGGTGCGCCCGTTGTGCCACGTGCGACAGATAGCAGCGTAGTCAGCGAGCTCCTTGCGCAGAGTAGTCCCTGCCATGAGGTTCTTCTTGAACTGCCCAGCATCAGCTGCGGCGTTGGCGTCATCGGTGACCTTGGCGGTAGCCTTGCGGTCGGTAACGGCTGCGGTCCAGCAGCTGATGTTCAGCTCGACCAGCATTGCAGAGTTAGAGATGCTCATTGGTTTGCTCCTTGGTTGTTAGTTAGTCTTCGATGTGCACCGTCTTACCGACAGGTGCGGTAGTCTTGTTGCCACCACAGATGGCCCACAGGACGGGCACGTCCCACTCACCCCAGCTACCCACATAGCCATCGGTCAGCATGATGACGCACTCCGGCTTGATGCCGTGCTTGTCGAGATACTCAGGGACGCAGCGTGGGTCGGTGCCCCCGCCACCCTTGGGCTTGGTGGAGTTGATGAGCGTGGACAGCGTGGCGTTGTTGTAGACCTCATGGCCTGCCACCTCAGCGTCCCAGTAGATGAGGTCCACCTTGTCGGGGTTCACCTGCTCGGCCACGGCCATAACCTCAGTTAGGAACCTAGTCAGCTCCGGCCCACCGATAGACCCCGATGTGTCGATGCCGATCACCATGTGGCCCACGCGCTCGGACACGAGGCTTGGCATGATGATGTCCTCCGACAGGAAGCGCCGGTTAGGCTTGCGCCACGAGGAATAGTCGCGCCCACTGCACACAGCGGTGACGAACTCGCGCAGCAGGACACGCCAGTCCACCTTGGGGTTGAGTAGCTCCTCAAGGTCGCGCAGGGCGTTGCCACCACCCTTGCCGTGCATCTTGGCTGCGGCGATCTGGCCTTGGCGCAGGGCTTGGTCTACCTCCTTAGCCAGCTCCTCGACCTCCTCCTTGGTCAGCTCCTTGGCACCCTCCCAGTCGTGCTCGTCGAAGCCCTCGCCACCAGAGCCACCACCCCCACGCTCCTCCTGCTCGCGCTTGAGGATGTCGAAGATTTGCTTGATGCTCATGTTGTCGAAGCGTCGGTCGTAGAGGCCGATCTCCTTGCCATCCAGCTTGGGCATAGCGACGATGCTACCGGATGGGTCGCGCTTGATGATGGTCAAGTTGACCCAGTAGTCCGCTGCCATGTTAGCCAGCATGGCGTTCTCCTTGTGGAGCTTCTCCCACGTGTGCAGGTGCCGACCGGCCTTGTGCAGCGCCTCGTGCACGATGACGAAGCCCAGCCCCTTGTCGTCCAGCTTGTTGATGAACGCCTCGCCATACAGCTCGTCACGCCCGTTGGTGCAGGCCGTGGGGATGTAGTCCACCACCTCCTTCTTACCCATCATCAGGATACCCGACAGGTCCGCGAACAGCGGACTACGCATCAGGTCGATGACGATCTTCTTCAGTCGTCTTGCAGGTTGCATTGGTTTGCTCCTTGGTTGTTATACGCCGTCCGTAACCAGAGTTAGGTAGGCTGCTAGCTCATCCGTGGCGGTG
>CAZWDF010000154.1:0-3411 GCA_964632335.1 uncultured Candidatus Saccharibacteria bacterium
GCCCAGATCAAGCGCCTGACGGCCTATTTGCACAAGGCGACTGAGGAGAACACATGAGCGAATGCCAACACCGCTGGGAACCCGTCGAAGGTCAGCCCATCTACAAGTGCGCCCGGTGCGGTGCGTTCATGAGGATCGTGAAGTGACCCCATTGAACAGCGGCACACTGATAGCCAGAGCATGGAAGGCGCTGCATGAGTTTGGCAAGATCACCGCACAAGAGTTTGCAGACTACGCCGACATTGGCAGGTATGACGCCCATGCAGCCTTGAGCAAGATGAACAAGCGCACCAAGGCTGGCGTCAAACGCATCTACGTGGCCGACTGGACCTACGGCCATGATGACGCTCGGCGCTACCCTCGTGCTGTGTTCATGATCGGTGACAAGCCCGACAAACCCAAGCCCAAGCCCGATGTGGCCGCCAACAGGCGAAGAAGTGAGTTGAAGCGCAACAGGACATTCCGTATGAACAGTGTGTTCAACATGGCGATGACCCGTGACAAGATCAGGGAACTGAGGAGATCGCTTTGAGCATTACCTGCCCTGTGTGCAGCGCGTGGACCTCGGTCAAAGAGACCCGAACACGCAAGACAGACGGCGTGGTGACGCGCCGATACGAGTGTGCCAACCTGCACCGATTTTCAACTGAAGAAAGGATTCGATATGACAACGTGCTGCAACGGCAACTGCAACCAAGGCAAGGATTGTCCGATCCGAGTGGCGAGAATTGGGCAGCGTATGAAATCCGCTGACCCACTGCCACCGAGCATCTGGCGTGACCAACTTAGACGGCTGACATACTGGATGCTGATGGCCGTGATTGGCCTGACCGTGTGGCCGATGCTGGCTTACTTGGTCTTGCGGGCGTAGAACAGGGTGCGGTCACCGAACAGGTAGAACCCCACGGCAGCGGCAAAGTTGTCCACCGAGGTGCTGTCCATGTTGTTCAGCTTGAGCGTGGCCCACGTACCCAACACGATGACGGCCACAGCAGGGCGCATCAAGCGCACAGCAGCCTCAACCCACGGGTATGAGGGGTTGGTGCCCCCTGCATCGTTCATCGCCTTGAACATGTCCAGATCAAGCTGGCGCATCTTGACGTACTCGTCCACGTTGACCGGTTTGTAGGTGTCGGTCTGGATGAACCTGCCGATCAGCGACTTGCCCAGATCAACGGCCAGCGGGCCAAGGGCTGCGAGTATGGTTAGCGGGTCCATTACGAGTAATCCCAAATGGTTGGTGATGGCAGGCCAGCGCCACCGATGCCGAGGTGGATGAAGTTTTTGGCGATGCCGATGCGGGGAAAGCCAAGCTGCAATGCCAGCCGGATGATCTGGTAGCGGTCAGCACCCGATGTGCAGGCGATGTCAGCGCAGGTGCCCCGAGTGTGCTCACCAGTCGTGTGACCTTTACGGGCCTCTACCGGGTGCGTCCAGTGCCGGTATCCGCTGGTGACGGTCATGGGCTTGCCGTACATCGAGCGCAGCCTTTGCAGCAACTTCATGAACTCGGGCTGCATCTCGTTTTTACCCGTGTGCTTGCAGTCGAATTCTGCCTTGCTGAAGTTCGGGTAATCGGCCCAGTCCATGTCAGGCTTTCCAGTGGCTTGTGATCCAGCCCACGACACCACCGATGCCGGATGCAATGGTCATACCCATCCAGAACCCGCCCTTGGACTTGTTGGCGAGTTCAAGAAGCTGGTCAATCTGGGCTTCCATCTTGTCCATCTTCTTGTCCATCACCTGAACACGTTCCCACAGTACACCGTATTTGACCGGGTCAAAGTTCGTTTCATCGAACGCCATCTCTGGTTACTCCATTACAAGCGAGTTTTGAATTTCACTGGCCGGGGCCAGCATGTTCACGGCGGCAGGGGTGCGCAACACTTTGGATGCGGCTTTGCCAGTTTTGACAAACGGGTCGGCCAACTTCTGACCCTTGGCCTGACGGGCCATTGCCTTCTCCAATGCCTTGGCTGCGGCAGCGGGGTCCAACATCTCAGCAGCCAACTCGATTGCCAGCTTTTGATCTAGCTTACCTTGCATCCGGCGCAGCAGATCGTTGGCGACCGTGGTGACGTTGTTGATGAAGTTGGGAGCACGGACGTTGCCCATGACCTCGGTGCCCATCAGGGTCACGTCAGGACCAGCGCCCCGGGCGGCAGCAGCTTGAGTCTCGGCTTGACGAGCGCGGGCCAGATCGGCTCGGACATCATCGACGATCTTCAGTTGCTCGGGGGTCAGCACTTGAGACAGGCTGTCGAACCGCGATTCACCTGTGGCCCGCTTGATGGTGCCCGGAGCGTTTTCCAACGCACCAGCGTACCCTGCGGCCCGCAGGCGGGCAGTTTCCTCACCCAGCGCAGGCTTGAGTTTGCCTTCAAGGAACTGGCCGACTTCCATCTGGTTAATCGGCTTGCTCTGGGCAGCAAAGGTTTCCCGGGCTGTGCGATAGGACGGGGCTTTGCTCTCGGCCCAGTTCAGGAACTGAGCGCGGGTTCTGCCAATCGCCTTCGCTTCAGCCGAGCCGATGCCAAATGTGGCCGGGTCTTTGATCAGGTCGTCAAACGCCATCTTCATCGCGTGAAGGCTGCTGCCCGGGTACTTAGCCACTTCGCCCGGGATCACTGTCTGACCCATTGGACGACCAGCCTCATCGAGAATGCTGGACGGCACAACCTGTGGGGGTCGGTTCTGACCGATCTGGAATGGCTGACCCTTTTCAGCGGCCAAGTCGCTGGCGCGGGCCAACACCTTGTCCATCGAGGGGCGACTGAGCAGCGACGAGAATGTGTCATCAGCCACCACCATCGCGTTGTCGGAGATACCGTACAACTGCTTGGCCGTGGCGCTTCGAGCAGCCTCGGCGGCTTTGAGTTCTGCGGGTGTCTTGCCGACCTGCTGCACAGCGGCAATCTGCGCAGCCTTCTGAGCCTCGGCCCGCTCGTAGAACGGGGTCGGGGTGGTGCGGGCAGCGGAGTCGCCCATTGCCGAGAACCGGGTGGCTCCCACGGGTGCGGCGGCTTGCGCAGCAGTTGGGCGGCTTCCGGGCACGATCTCAGTTTGACCACGCAGGGCGTTGACGATCTCAGGACCACGACCTTCAGCGGCTGTCAGGTACGCTGCCGACTTCGGGTCGAGTGCGTTGTAGACAGCACCCACACCCTTTGCGGCCAGCTTAATGGGCTGCTCGATGATGGGCGCGATGGGGCGCATTGGGTTAATGGCAGCACCAGTGCGCGATAGCGCAGCGCCGGTCTGCGTGGCACCCAGCTTGGTCGCGGCAGCACCGCCCCCAGTCAGCAGGGTGGACAGGTCAGCAGCAGCGCCCACTGGGTCTTCGGCAAACGTGCGCTTGATACCCTCGTAGCTGCCGTAGCGGTCCTTGTACATGCCACCGATGGCGTTGGC
>CAZWDF010000155.1:0-3398 GCA_964632335.1 uncultured Candidatus Saccharibacteria bacterium
TAATTGTTACTGTGGCGCATTCGTCTAGAGGCTTAGGACACCTCCCTCTCAAGGATAATCCAGCTTTGGAATTCACAACTCCCAGTGAACTTAATCTCTCTGCCAGTTCTGGATTAGGTGTCCTTTGACCACTCAAAATCATGCTCAAATATGATTTACTAATACCAAGTTGCTGAGCTAATTCTACTTGTCTCATTTCTTACTCCCTTTTGGTTTTCTTTTCCTCTTATATTTCAACTCTTGTACTACCCAGTCGTGCCCCAGTTTTTTACCCTTGATTTTGCCAGTTTCAAGTAGACGCCTACATTGACTCTCTGAAATCCTAAGCCTCTGGGCGGCTTCGCTGACACTGTAAATTCTAACACCGTACTCCATTTCTAACAGCCTGGCTGCTTGTCTTAAGGTGTACTTTTTAACTGTCATGCGGTAAATTATACACGATAACAACTATAATATCAAGTCATAATATTAAACACGGTATCAACTATAATTACAGTCGGATTCTAAACAAAACCCATTTACTGACTTGACACGACAATAATACTAGGCACAGACGAAATTATAATAAAGATGGGGGGTATGAATTAGCTAGTAACGGAGTGAAAAGAAATGTGAAATTGAAAGGCATTCAATGAGCAAAGGATAGGACAGCAAAAGAGAATAAGCCGTGGGAGACTTTCTTTTTCTAAACACGAAACAGCATTTTGAAAGGAGAGTAAATAATGACAACTGCTACTAGCATAGAAACCAAAATCAAGGGAACGAAACTGGAACCATTTGTGCATGTTCTTTTGGGAGCTTCAGGAATAACAGAGGAGCAAGCCAAGATATGTTTGCTCTATGCCCTGTGTACTTACAGAACAGATATAAGAATAATACCAATACTAGCCATCATGGGAATGACGGGGACAGGGAAAAGTGTTCTATTAGACCAGTTGCTACATTTCGTGAATGACCCCAAAGTGGCCACAGGGACTACCTACGCAACTATAAGGAATGAGATAGGCAATTGCAGAACCTACATTATTGACGAGGCTGACAGGGTTAGTGAAAGATTACTTTTACTTAGAACAGACAGCTCCATGTCAAAAATGACTTATAATGTTGGGACAGGGCAAGGCTGGACAGGTAAAACAATAGACATCTTTGGAGCTACTATCTTAGCTCGCAGGAATCCTTTCAGAGACTCGGCTGTCAGAAATAGGGCAATAGTGATACGGACTCAAGATAAGCCTGGAGAATACACAGTTAAGCCTATTGATGGGTTAGAGGCAATTGCCCAAGAGATAAAGATAAAGAGCTTATCACTGGGTTCGGGCAGAGTACAGGACACTTGGGCGCCCTTGTTGGAAATTGCCAAAGCTATAGATGACCCAAGCTATAGAGAGGCAGTTGACCATGCTATGGAGTCCGAGCAGACCATATTCAGAAGTGGGCAAGAGTATGAGGCTTCAGAGGTAGTGCTGTATGCCCTTGATAAGCTGACTTGGGATAGTGACGAGTGCAACCGATTGGACAAGGATGTGGAACTGCCCGAACTCACCAACTCAGCCAACGACATAGGTGATGTGAAGCTAATAAAGAGACAAGTAGAGGAACTGCTGATAAGTATGGGGTTTAAAGTAACCTTCACTCATGGTACAAAGTTTGTCAGGTCTGATGTGAAGCTCTTGGAGAGTCTGCTCTAGGGGTGCTGAAACGGGGTGTAGGGAAAATATATATTTTATTTATTTCTTATACCCCCAAAATGGCAGTTCACCACATCCAGAAGGGCGATGAAAGAAAGGCTGCAACTGTTCGGGGCAAGCAGTTCTTAGTTGAGTGATTGTGCTGCCTCTTTTTATGGTAAAAACGGGCGAGAATAGAAAGGAATGTGCCTAGCCTAGCTTGGGCATCGTGGGGGGCTTGACAACCCCAACTATGAGTCGTAGACTGCTTCTGCTGGACTTATCGGGGAGGGTTGAGCACAAATGGGCAAGACAGCCATCCTGTGGGTCTCTCTGGCAATAGTTGTTATCGTGGCGGTCAACGAGCTACTGTGGCTTGGTAAGACAACCCTCGCCTGGGTAATCCTAGCACTTACGGTAGCCCTAGCTTTGACTCTTCTTTATCTCCTGTGGAAAGAATCCGCAACGAGGGTTAAGCCTCTTTATCTTGGATTGTTGGTCGTGGCCGTATTGATGATTGCTATCCCCATCAAATTACTATTGCCTGCACCTGACCTCAGTGCAAGCGAAGTGAAAGCCATAGTTGCTGCCCGAAGCGGTTACCATGTTGTTTCTGCAACCTATAAGGGGCAAGGAGTATGGGAGGTCAAAGTCGCCACTCCTAGTGGCTGGGTTTACGCCAATTTCAACGAAACAACGGGCAAACTTGAGGGTAAACCTACTCCTACAGCTCCCTGGTGGCAAAAGGGCGGAGTATTCGATTAAGGCTAATCCGAGCATAGCTCGTTAGCAGCCCACAACGAAAGAATCTAGCCGAAACAATCAAGATAACGGTGCTTTGTAGAACTTAAGGCTATCCTGAAAGCCAATAGACCTAGTGTGCCTCTGCACCATTTATCTTAAGGTAAAGCTCAAGAGCACTATCAAAGTCAAACGATTTGGAATATCGCTCCACCATCGTGATGTTTTCCCAGCCACCAAGAGCTTGAACTACACGGGTAGATAAACCTGATTTAATCTGGTGGACACAGAAGCCTCTACGGAAGCTATGGGCATTACAGGGGATACCACTTTCAGCTTTCAGTCGCTTCAATATGGTTTGAGCACCACCTTTGCTAATCTCAAAACTATCGTGAGTGCTAAACCATGCCTTTACCACACTATTACCAGCTAGAGCCTTGCGAAAGCGATTACCCTTGCCTAACACAATAACCGTGCCTTCACTCCAGCCAAAGTCCTTAGCTTTCACATTCACAGCTTCAGAGATTCTAGTGCCTGAATACCACAGGAAGCTAATCAAGGCTTCATCACGCTCCCAATGGCAACGAGTTAGTAGGGCATCAAGTTGCTCTTTGCTAACGGCAGGTAGTAGCTTCTTTTGAGTCTTTGGTGGTGATACTTGCTTAATCGGATTACTGGTGATATAAGCATTCTGATAGAGCCAACCGAACAAGGCTCTAAGGCATGAGTAGAATTTGAGCTTTCCATTATGGCATGTTAGACTATTGAGGTATTGAGCTATCCCTTCAGCAGTCAAGGGATAACCGATAAAACCAGTGAGAGTGTAATGGTAGCTTTCAACAGTCCTTTGACTAATACCTTGTGGACGGGACTCAAGGAACTTATCAAATGATTCCCTTGTGAACTTTTGTGAACTTTTTTGGTTATAACTAGGCGTGGCGCATTCGTCTAGAGGCTTAGGACACCTCCCTCTCAAGGAGGAGATCACCG
>CAZWDF010000156.1:0-3375 GCA_964632335.1 uncultured Candidatus Saccharibacteria bacterium
AACACAAAATGTCGCATACACAATTTATGTACACTGCATATCGCATAACAAGCCGCTGGCGACGATATTCCACAAACCCCTCAAATATGGGTATTACCTTTCAATATTAGTTTTAGTAGGAACTGTTTGACATCAAACTAATTTTACCTTATACTCTTCTATAGCGACCTTTCCCTATCACGGCCACTGGCCTCTATGTTAGGTCGAGGCGCAAAACTTTTTCCAGAGGAGTCAAAAATGCCTAAGCTTGATGCGAACGCAACATACGAAAAGTGGAAAAACCGTCTAACCGGCGACATTCAAGCCGTCAAAGACGGTATCGATCGGGTTACTGAAAACCCGATGGCAAAAGCCGCAGCGAAAGAAGACAAGTGGTTTGCAAATCTGCAACGCGCAAAATCACAAGGAAGATTCAAGAGAGGGCTAATGTCCGTTTCTCTTGAAGACTGGAAGACAAAGGCGCGCGATGTTGGCGCGGACAGGATTCCGGCAGGAGCGGCTGCCGCAGAAGGTAAAATGAAAACCTTTTACGGAAAGCTTCTGTCTTACGAAAGCGGCCTACAGAAGCAAGTCAACGCGATGCCGGACACTACTATTCAGGATTCTATCGCGCGTGCTACTGCGTGGATTCAGGGAATGTCCAATTTTGACCGCACAAAGTAGTGGTCAAAGGTAGACATAAATGAACTATAGAGAAGTCGAATTACTGCGCGCCGAAAGCATAGCGACTGCCGGGACGCGCACAATTGATCTTGGTACAGATCAGCCGGTATCTCGAATTGATATTGTATGGAAGAAAACGAACACGAACCGTACGGCAATCGGCCATCCTCATTTGATCGTTTCACGAATTGATGTAGTAGATGGTTCCGACGTTCTGTTTTCTCTTGACGGCGGAATGGCGCAAGCTATGGCCTTCTTTACTCAAGATAGACAGCATGGCGGCTATCTGAACTATGAAACTGGCCAAATGTCGGCGCAGGTAGCATCAATCAATTTTGGACGTTACTTGTGGGATGAAATATATGCTCTTGACCCGAAGCGCCATAATAACATTCAAATCAAGGTTGCTCACAATCTTGCAAGTGGTGGAAGTACGGGAACCGTTGCCGACCTTAGTATTTATGCTCACTTGTTTAATGACAAGGTAATTACGCCAAAGGGATTTGTTCAGAATCGTGAGATATACAGTTATCTTGCCGTTGCTAATGCGTGGGTATATATCGACATGCCGCAGGATTATCCGATACGTGGATTGATGTTCGGTGCGCCACAGTGTACTGAAGGTCCGAGCGGCAATCTTGCACAATTCAAGGTAAGCGAGAATGGCGGGCAGAACATACTTGCCGAAGCTTTGATGAATCGTTATACCTTACAGCAGACTTTGAATCTTGAACCGTGGTCCGAGCATGTTACGATGGTTCCCTCTGCGGCTGCTACGTACACTAACCTTTATGTTACTCCTCACTGGGAACGGCGCTTTGTGGCTAACGTTGAGGGTGCGGGAGTAGCTATTGGTGTGCGAAGCGACGCCGGTTGTTTGACGCAAGCGCAAGCGGCCGCTGGAACACCACTTATCGAAGGATTCTGTCATGGTTTTTGCCCATTCGGTCAAGTATGGATTCCATTCACTTATCAGCATGAAGACGGCGGCTGGGAAACGGTCGGCAAGGGAAATAGCAGACTTGATTTGCAAGGTTCAGCCGGTCCAGACTTGACGCATCCCGTCAAAGTCGCTGTCAGTCAATTCCGGAAGTATTAGTAGTTTAGGAAATGTTGACCACTGAAAACGGACTCCGCGATCTATGGTCGCGGAGTCAAACCTTGCATATGTCCGCAAGCGGGATTGTCTGCAAGGGAAATGGCTTTCTTTTAGGATTTGATTGCTGGCCAAGCAACGATCATGGTCGATTGAATCTTAGGGACAGTGTAACCGTTGTGGGCGAAGTAATTGCCCTTTATGAGTCAAGCGGAATGCAAGGTATTTCCGTAGGTTATCCTTTTCCGCGACCATTCACAATAGGCCTGTATGCGGAGTTTGCAGACAGAATGGATTTTGTAGTTATTCACTACATACTTAATAGGGGAATGTCACAAGATTGATTTACACCAAGACCATTACTGAAGTAGCTAACGGTCTTGCCACAAATCCAACGCAGCGCAAGATGGCCGTTACTTCTGGTTTGATCTATCAAGTAGAAGTTTACTTTCCGCCCGGCTCTTCTGGATTGCTACATACTTGGATTCAAGACGGTGGCTTTCAAGTATGGCCAACAGAACCGGGCGAAACTTTCTTTGGTGATAATACCTTAATCAGCTTTCGTGATTTGTATTACGTAGGCTCTGCAAATCATGTCCTTGATATCTACAGCTACAATCTCGACGATAGATATAATCACTCATTTCAGATACGAATAGGTCAAGTTAATGATCCCGCTTTTATAGCTTCTATGTTACCATCAATTGCAAGTGATAATATGGAAGAAGCTATAGCGGCTATAATCGCTTCGCAAGATATGAGTTATGAAGCGACACGGGCAAGGGTATTGGCGCAAGCCGAAGAAGCTGAAAAGGAAAGTTAATGGCAAACACTTTGTTTGCAGAAAAGAATCGTGCCGCTTGGTTAGGTGTTAGACCGGGAGTATATGGAGAACAATTAGTCAAAGATATCGAAGCCGTTGCTATCGACACGGTTGTATATACTGTTCCGGTAGGAAAAATGTTGCTTATGTTCGTTTCATGGATTCACTGTTTTAACTCCACCGCTGCCGGTAGGGCTGAATTAATTGTTAGGAATGACTTAGGCGCAAGACAATACAGTATAGGAAATGCCGGTAATCAAAGTAACATAGGATCAAGTCAATACAGCAGTACGGCAAGATATTTGCCATTAGAAATACCGGCAGGATATGATATACAGATAAACATAGTAGCCGGTACTCCGGGCATTTCGGCAGGAATAGAAGGATTACTAATTAATCCCTTGGAGAATACTTAAAATGGCGCGTGGTTATCCTGATTTTTTCGGCACAAGTATATTTCCGGGATATGGTTTACCTTTATCGACACTTGATGTTGCTGTAGTAATTCCGGCTTTAACAGAAGTCGATATCATAAGCCTTGCACTAAAAGGTAGCATAGGATTAGGTCTAATCTACTTAGAAGACTTAATAACAATTGAGGATGTTACTTTACAAGCCGTAATTGACGGCGCAGTACATTTCATATTTGGACTTGACAATCTCTACAATATTTTAACGCCATTAAATAATGATTCAATTTTCAGTCTATCTTACTTGAACAGAGAAACACAAAAAGCTTGCATACTTCTAAAACCGGGATTGCAATTTGGCCAGACATTTGTAGTCAAGGTAA
>CAZWDF010000157.1:0-3371 GCA_964632335.1 uncultured Candidatus Saccharibacteria bacterium
GGTCGCCCATCTTAGCGCTTAGCTGCTTATCACCTAAACGCTCGGACATATCATCCACTTCGTACTCATTAAGACCAGACGCAATACCGCCAGAAGCCATCTTAATGATGCCGCCTTCTTTAGAACCCTTATTCATGGCATTAACCATACCCAACGCACCGATACCTTGCTGTAATAAGTTAGGCTGAGCTTGGTACGATTGAGTTGTTACGGCTTGCATAGGCTGACCACGAATCATATTGCTTAGCATACCCAATTGCATGAACGGATATTGTTGTGATGTAGCATAGTCTTGGATGACTTGATTCAGACGGTTCTGTTCGTACTCTTGCTGCTGTTTACCAACCGCTAATTGTTGACCAAGCACACCCATCTCTTGACCGTACTGTTGTTGACCTAATTCGCCCAGAGCTTGACCAGCTTGCAGTCCTTGACCCATACCTTTAAGGTTTAAATCAGCGCCATACTGTTGAGCTTGACGAGCTTGCTCGAACGCTGTCTGTGTACCTTTGCCATAAATATCTGCTTGCTGTTGCGCTAAATTACGTTGACGCTCTGCTTCTACAATACCTGTACGTGCGCCACCAAATGCGCCTTGCTGTACAGCTTTAGCTTGATTCTCTTGTCCCATCATTGCAGACTGACGTGCAGCTTCACGCATCTGAGGAGCCAGAGCGTTTTGCATATAAGGAGACATATAGGCAGCGGTAGCATTAGGATCAGTAGCCTGACGTGCGTATTGATTGCCAGCGTTCATAGAACCAAGACCAGCACCTGCCGCCATCATAGAACCGTACTGTCCTTGTGTGGGTAACTGGTATCCTTCTAGGTTCTGCATAGCACCAGCTTGCATAGGCGTAAAACCCGCAACTGTTTCACCAGAGCCGCCACGCGCTTTATCGTAAGCAGAATAAGATTGGTATGGTCTAAAACCACCGCCCGGTTGATATATTTGACCCTCAGTTGCCCCCATCATCTTATGGACATACGGCTCCATGTACTCAGGGATGTTAGTCTGATAGGACGTAGATTGAGTAGGGCCGCCGCCACCACCACCTTGAGGTTTAATTTTACGGTCGCCGTTATGTTTAAAGGCTTCTTCAGGCAGGTCGGGAATACCAGCCAATGCCATTGCACGATTATTGAATCTCATAGTTTTACTCCTACAATCCTATATTTTTCTTCCAGACCATAGCGCATCCACAATCTTGCTATGCTTTCACGGGCAGCGCCTTCTATGTAGGTCGCACCAAATGCTTTTAACAACGCGCTAAAATCTGCGAATGTTTCTTTGCTACTTATAAGTTTGCCGCCCATAGCTACAATAAACGCTACACGATCATTAGGACGGTTTGTAAAATTAACTACAGCTGCGCCCCTAATACCAGAATCATCTGCGGCTACAATAAGCACCCACGAACCGTTAGATAAAAAAGTCTTTACGTGTTCTAACGTATAGTCAGTCTGGTAGTCAAGCGCCCACTTAATAAAGTCCTCTACTAGAGGCCACGTCTGGTGTATATACGCTGTATCTACATGCTGTATTTTCATGCGGGCAAATGTTTGTCAGCTTTCGAATTAACTGCTACTTTACCTTTACCTACGGTTTTGCCGCGACGTTTCTGAACGCGCTCCATCATTGCATAAAGTTTTCGCGCTCCGGCTTCGGTCGATCCATTTCCCAACTCAGAGACGATTCGTGCAGGGATAACAAATTCTCCATCAGCGAGTCGAGCAGGTTGCTTATTACCAATAACAGCAGGAATAGAATCAGATACGCCATCGCCGGGTCCTTTCAAGAGACGCCCACCATCGGAATAACCACCCAAGCCGTGCATAATGCCTCCGTTTGCAGCGCGGATTGGCATACTATATTGTGGATCTAAACTCTGCATATATTGATTAAACATATCTAGTTTAGATTGTTTAGATTGTTTAGATTGTGCGTTTGTAGGGGCTGCTGGCGTACGTATAGGTTCATACTTGCCTACTGAAATCTGAGGTTCTTGGTATTTATAAGGCGTTTCTTTTTTTGCCAAAGCCTGTTGTTTTTTATAGTAAGTAGCTAACCCCGGCGGCATTATTGGACCTCTACCCAAACTACTGCCATCAGCGCCCTGCTCAGTGCTATCACTTGAACGAACTGCGCTCCCCAGACCTAAACCTGCTCCTAAAGGACCTACACGACCGCCAAAAGCGTATTCCATCTGATCCTGATCGCCCATTAAATCAATATTAGTCTTTTCTGGGGCGACAGTTTTAATACCGTACTTCTTACCCATCGCTTGTATTTCTTTTAAAGCAGCGGCATACGGAGTATTTGAAGTTTGCGTTCTGCTATATGGTCTAGTTCTACTTGCAATAGACTTACCCTCTTCTAAATCAGAACTAGCGCGCGCGTCCGCTTGTTTTTTACGGGCTTCTTCTTCCTTCATCATACGTTCAAACGCGCTGACTTTACCGCCAGTAGCCATACGTGGCTCACCGCTATACATATTTACGCCAGCATCACCAGATGGATTAATTACATTAGTTGGCATTGGGCGTTGCGCCATAGGGTTTGAATACATAGGTGTTTGAAGCTGCGATTGTGGGTACATTGTATTAGCGCCCACAGCATTTTGAGCAGACATTTGCTCAACAGGACCACCTACAGCGTAAGGAGTTGGTTCAAATATAGGCACGTACTCGCCAGCACTAGGCTCTGTATATTTAAAGTTACTGCCACCTGATCCACTATATTTCTTTTTAGCTGGTTGGTTGTAGCTTGGCTGCATTAAATTCTGCGCTGCCATAATTCCGGCGGTAGTGTAATACGGATGGTCTTTAGCAAACTGAGTAGCAGCGTTAAACCCGCGTTCCAAAGCATTAGGTGGAGCTTTTGCCGTAGTTAATTCCGGCATATTAGGCATCTTTAAATTAGGGTTGCCTACAACATCTTTAGGAACATTAGTTAAACCTTCTGTCGGGTTAAATGAAGAGGGTTTTATACCTTGCGCTGCATTTCCGTAAAGGTCTGCATTAGTAGGACTAGGCGCGTTTGCTAAAAAATCAGGTGTGGCTTTAGAGCCTAGTTGATATGTTGAATTGGCAGTGGGAGGAGGCATATTGAGCGCCTGCTGTTCCAGTGATAGGGTATTAGCTTGTGGCACGATGTGTGAAGTGCCTTGTAACGAACCCGCATCACTTAAAGTTTTTACGCCGGATGGGTTTAAATTAGCTGATAAGTTTTGTACGTTGTTTAGTCCAGCCTTTACACTATCTTCAGTAACTTTTTGCGTGGCTTGTTGAGCAGCTTGTTGAGTAGCTTGTTGAGCAGCTTGTTGAGCTGCTTGTTTGGTAGCTTCTTGAGCAACCTGTTGGGCGGCTTG
>CAZWDF010000158.1:0-3367 GCA_964632335.1 uncultured Candidatus Saccharibacteria bacterium
ACAAAATTATCAATTTTTGTTTTATTTCCATTATTGATATTTGGTTCTTTTTTTGCTCCATATCAAATCCGCGAATTGTATCTCTGAGTTGATTAAGTTGGGCTTCGAGCTTATCGATGTCTCCTCTCCATTCTACATAACTTTCTTTTGCTCTATCTATTGTAAATTGGTGCATGTCAATTTGAAGATTATTGGAAGATATTAAATTATTAAAATGGTCAAGTCTTACTTGAACTTCTCCCATGTCCGATTGCAAAGCATCAAGATTGCCTCTCCACTCAGAATATTTTTCTTTAATCTTTGAAAGAGAA
Source organism: uncultured Candidatus Saccharibacteria bacterium (assembly GCA_964632335.1). GTDB lineage: Bacteria > Patescibacteriota > Minisyncoccia > Minisyncoccales > CAZWDF01 > CAZWDF01. Next base: position 312 of record CAZWDF010000158.1, read on the forward strand.
CTTTCATGGATTAAGGTTTTTAAATTTATTACTTGCATTGCGGTGCTAAATTTATCTACTTGTGAACTTGCAATACTTAGTGAATCCCTTAACTTTACTATCGATTCCGAGTGAACCAATAAAGAGTTATTAGTTTTATCTATATCATTTTTTAGTTGACCAATTTGAACGGAAAGCTCAGCCATGCGAATTTTACTACCTATGGTTTGATAATTCATTGCCATTTGTTCATCTTTCAAAGATGTTATAGCTGCCTCTAACTTATTACTTTCTGGTATCAAATTCGCAAGTGTTTCCTTTGCCAGTTGTCCTTGTTCATTGTAATAATAAAATGATAAATTTAGAGACTCCATAGCCTTGTAAGCTGCATCAGTTGGAGATAGTAACTTTGTCATTGCCTGTCTTAAGCTTGTTCCTGCCAGAGTTCCTCTGAGACCAGCATCACCCAAAAGACCTATAGCGGCTGACAAATCTTCTATTGGTATTCCTGCAGTCTTTGCCAGAGGAGCTACCATCTTAAAAGAATTTCCTAAATCCTTTACATCTGTAAATGTTTGAGTTGCCGTAACTGCAAGATAGTTTGATATTCTTGAAGCTTCAGAAGCTTCAAAACCATAAGACCTGAGAAGTGTGATAAGAACGGCAACTGCATCATTTAAAGGAGTTACTGAAGCAGTTGCAAGGTCAAGAGCAACAGGAATAACTTTTTGCATTTCAGCCGCTGAAAATCCTGCAAGTCCCATACTTGTGAAAGATTCTGCAATAATTTGAGCTGACCATTCCATTGTAGAGCCCAAATCAAGTGCAGTTTGCTTCATTTCTTCCATTTGAGCTGTAGTCATTCCAGATACTACTTGAACCCTCAACATCTCTTTTTCGAATGTGGCTGCTGTGTTAATTACGGACTTTGTGAAATCGACCAGTTCCTGCCCTGCCATAATGGCAAATTGTGCACCTGCGGCGGCAAGTCCTGCAGTTGTTCCTGCAATAGCAGCATTAAAACCAGTGAGACCCCGAGACGCTTCCATAAAAGCCGTGCTGAAATTGTTAAACGCAGATATCGTTATAGCAAGTCTCAGGGTCTCTCCCATTTCCTATCACCGATTTCTTGACCGTCTTACAAAGTCCACATGCCCGTATATTATCAGAGCTTGTTCCTGCTCTGTCATATTGTGTATAAATTCCAAGGGACTTATGTTGGCGTGTTCGCAGGCGTCCCTGATGGTTTGCCATTCGTCTGATTCTGCGAACTCTTCGACTTTTTTGTTACGGAGTCAAGATGCTCTTTTATCCTCATTGCAAGGTCTCCGCTTCTTGTCAGTCCCCATTTCATCATTGCGGCGGGCGTTATGTCGAAGTTGAGTCCCAGTTTCATGTGTGCTTTTTGGATCCTGAAATGTGTCGCCACAATCATGAAAGCCTGGTTCTTCTGGGATCCTGAGTCTGAAACTCTCCCAGGATACCCATCAAGGAAAGGGTCTCCCTGTAGCTTAACGTATTCATCATTTGTGAGGTCACAAACTGGAACCGTCTCCACAAGGATTTCTTTCCCTTCTACTTCATCGAACAAGCCCAGATCCTTAACAGGTACATCATATACCTGTTTCACCATCGCTTCTTGTTTGTTCCACCATTTTACCATATACATTACCTCCTAAGGTAAGTCACACATCCTGTTTACGGCGAGATGTTGTGCGTGTCAGATGATCCGAATGTCAGACCCTCGAAGTCGCAGTCCAACATCAGTGCTTCAGCACTTCCAGCTTTTATCCCAGACCCTATGCTCTTGATTGCACAGCCAGAGCAGGTGTAGGTCTTCGTGCCTGACGCATTCGGCTGGAACAAAATGGTCTTCTGTAACTTCTGGTCAAACCACTCCCAGATATAACCAGTATTCATTCCCCAGCCTCTCGTCAGCTTTCCAGAGACTTTTCGAAGTCCGTGAACGTGGTCAGTAGCGTATTCGTTGCCCTGTTCCACATACTTTCCGAGGTCGCTTTCAATCTTGAAATCGGCCTCCACGAATCCCTGGAACTCATTGTCCACTATGACCTTTCCCACACAATGGTTGTATGGATGTCCGCCTTGTACCACGTTTATCACCTCATTGGGCTTGGGGTGACAGAAAAAAAGACCTCTGACTCTGTCGACCGTTCAAGCCGACTTAAAGCCGTTCAGGCTATTAAGGCAGGTCAAAAATGATAAGGTGAATATAAATAAGTATTGTGACAATATTAACAATACTATTGGATAGGTTTATGTTTTTCTTTATATTCCCTGGAATTCATTATAGCCTCTTCTATCTTGGATTTCTTCATCTTACCCCTTAGTTGATAAGAATAGTTGGAAAGCCCTGCAGGGTCAGCCTCTCTCATGAGGTGCTTGACGTAAATCTTTTTTACCCAATCCTCAGGCGTTTCATCTGGCATTTCTCTCCAGTCAGGCAACTTTCTGGGAGGAGCTACAACTTGTGGAACTTCTTTTACAGCTTCCTTTTCTGCATTTTTCCTCTCCTCAGCCCTTTTGGCAACGAGTGCAGGATCCTGATGGTCAAGAATTGCAGTTACAAGATAAGGTTTTGTCGATTTGGGATAGGCTGTCATTTCAAAGATGATGCCATTCCTTGCCATGTTATCTATGATTTCCCTAAGGTCATCTCTGGTCATTCCCATTAACTCTTCCTGGCTATACATCTTCAAGATTTCACCTCATACCATTTTATAATCAATATAGTTTTCTTTATATAAAAATCTATTTCTTCGGTACGTCTCTGCAATGTCTTACCATATCATGTATTTTATCCCAGTCTATATTTTCAGGGTCATCATTAAATTTTTGACCCATCAATGGATGGTATTTATTCCAATCTGCCTCGTAGAACGTTTCCCCATACATATTTCCAAAGTGCTTATATTTTTCAAGTCTTTTCTTGACTATTTTCGCCGCTTCCACAGGATTGTTTGTTTGTGAACCTCTCATATAATAATAAATTCTTTTAAATACTTGGTGATTTATATCTGCACATAGATTGTAATGGTAGTAAGGAATTTTACTTA
>CAZWDF010000159.1:0-3360 GCA_964632335.1 uncultured Candidatus Saccharibacteria bacterium
TAGGCCAACTGAAGATAAAGAAAATATAGTTTCTTTTGTGGGAAGATTAATACCAGAAAAAAACCCTATTTTATTCCTGGAGTCTATTCTAAGGCTTAAAATCTTATATCCTCAAATTGTTTCGGGCTGGAAGTTTGTAATAATGGGCAAAGGAAGGTTAGAAGGGAAGGTAAGACAGTTTATTAATAAATACTCCCTGAATCGAATGGTTGAACTCACTTCTTCTTATAGTAGTCACGAGCTCCTATCTAGAATTAAAATATTCGTCTCCTTACAATATCCTACGAATTATCCATCGCAATCTTTAATAGAAGCCATGGCAACCGGAAACGCTGTTATAGCCACAGATGACCAAGATACTAGGTTATTAGTTAACTCTACTAATGGAATTTTAATACCTAAAAATGCGGACGAATTAGCGAAATCTTTGATCATATTAATGGAAAATGAAAATCTAAGAGCAAACTTAGGGAAACAAGCAAGGGAAACAGTTTTACAAGGACAAAGGTTGGATATTTTCGCAAACTACATGGTAAGTCTGTGGCAGGAGGCACTTTCCTACTGTACTTCTGAAAAGCGAAGAGAATATAGGTTGATGATATTTTAATGTTTAAATATGTGTTATAATTTTTTAGTCTTTAATTAAAAGAGATTAAAAAAAGGGTAGGAAGATGAGAAATAGAGGAGGGGGTAGCGGGAAAGGTGAGAGGATGGTTATCACCAATAAAACTTTAGAAAAATTAGCACCTGTTAGTGTAGTAATTCCATGTTATCGCTGTAAGAATACCATAGAGAGGGCAGTGAAATCTGTGTTAATGCAGACTCAGCGCCCTACAGAGTTAATACTTGTTGATGATGCAAGTGACGATTGTACGTCAGATATTCTTATTGGTATACAAAAACTTTATGGAGATGATTGGATTAAAGTGATTCTTAGAGAAAAAAATGGTGGACCCGGAGCGACTCGTAATACCGGATGGGATGTTGCAACCCAGCCTTTTTTAGCTTTTCTTGATGCTGACGACGCGTGGCATCCTAGGAAAATGGAAATACAGCTTAAATACATGGTAGAGCATCCTGATGTTGACCTTACGGCACACCGGCGTAAATGGGCGAAACCTGAGGAGATTGAAGATTATAATTTACCATATGATTATAAGACTTTTCCGATCACTTTTTCGTGTTTACTCATGAGTAATGTTATCGTAACCTGTTCTGTTATTCTAAAGCGTGATTTACCTTTTCGATTTGATTTGGAGAAGAGATTTTCAGAAGATTATCTTCTATGGCTATCTATATTATCTCAAGGACATAAAGCTTCTTTAATTGATTTAGAATTAGCTTATCTTTATAAAGCACCATATAGAGCCGGAGGTTTGAGTATCCGTTTGTGGGAAATGGAGAAAGGTGAGCTTGGTAACTATATTTTTCTTTTACGTAACAAAAGAATTAACGTCTTGTTGTTTGCTTCATCATCTTTTTACTCCTTAGCAAAGTTTATGCGAAGAATCATTATTTCTTACTTATATAGGAGAGGGAAAAATGTTTCCAAGAGTTAGAGATTTTATGTTGGATTTAGTTCCGCTATCCGTATTTCTACTTATGCTGATCAGTGGCTTTGTAAGAGTGGAGCCTTCACCTTATGAATTTCTTTCTTTTATTTTAGTGGTTATTACATTTTTGCTTGGCATTTGGAAATTTTCAAAAGAGACAAGATTCTTATTAATAAGTTTATTTGTTTTCTTAATTTCACAAGTTGTCTCACTATTTTTTATTAAACCTGTAAACCTTTCTTCCTTATTTCTTTATTCGTTAAAAACTTTTTATTTAGTAGTAACTTGGGCATTCTTTGTTGTATTTTTGAAATATTACAAAGACAGAGGTCTAAAGTCTATTTGGTTTGGTTACGTGTTTGGTGCATTAGTGGCAAGTATTTTAGGAATTTTGGGGATGATACATGTTCCATGGTTTAGTAAGTTATTTGTATATGGCGGATCACGTGCTTTCGGGTTTTTTAAGGACCCGAATGTGTATTCAGCGTTTTTAGTTCCTCCGGCTATTTTTATTTTCTATCATTTTATGACCCAAAAAAGAAATAGTTCATTTGTTTATGGTTTAAGTTTTTTGATTCTTCAGCTAGGTATTTTCCTTGCCTTATCAAGAGGAGCATGGCTTAATGCCTTTGTTGCATTTGTGATTTATTTAGTTTGGATTTTCAAAGAAAAAATTTTAAATTTCCGAAAGTTGCTCGCTATCTTTTTTTTCTCTATAGCCACAGACTTTGGCTTTGCTTTATTGACACATTTACCTTTTTGGAGTAGATTAGGATTTTTACCCTATGACGAAAAGCGTTTTTCAACCATAATTATAGGCGCACAAAGTGCTTTAAGAAATCCTTCTGGAATTGGTGCAGGTGAATTTGAATCGACCTTTATTTATGCTTCGCATAACTTATTTATTAGAGTTCTTACCGAAAATGGTTGGATAGGATTTATAGCTTTTTCGGCTTTCATTGTAATATCCATAATAAAATGCTTAAGAAACCTAAAAGGTCTTGAATTGAAAAGCCGCAATTATGCAGTCACTCTTTTATCTTCAGTAATTGGCTTATTAATTAATAGCTTTTTTATTGATTCTCTGCATTGGCGGCATTTTTGGCTTATTATGGCGTTACTTCTCTTTTTTCCGCAAAATAACTACGAAAAAAAGAAGTCTGATAGTAATATTCTTTTTCTTGCAACTGTTGATTCCCATATTTATTATTTTCATATTCCATTTATGAAACTTCTGAAAAAAATGGGATATGGTGTAGAAGTTGCTGCTTCTAATGTCGGATTCACGGAAAAAATTGAAAAAGAAGGATTTAAAGTAAATACAATACCATTTAGTAAAAACCCCCTATCTTTTTCTAATGTTCAATCCTTTTTTATATTTTATCGTTTAATAAAAAAAGAAAAATATATTATGATTCACACACACACTCCTGTTGCGAGTTTTATGGGAAGAATTGCTGGGAAATTAGCAGGAGTTCCTCATATTGTTTATACAGTTCATGGGTTTCATTTTCATGAACACGGTAGAAAATTTAAAAATTTTGTTTATTTTATTTTAGAAAAGTTGGCAGGCAAGTTTACAGATGTTCTCATTACTATAAACAAAGATGATTATAGAGTTGCATTTGATAAAAAAATAGTTTCTCACGGAAAGGTTTTTTATGTGAAAGGAGTTGGAGTTGATCTGGAAAGATTTAATCCTTGTAAATTTGATTTAAACTTCACTCAAGATTATAGGAAAAGTTTAGGAATTAAAGAAAGTGATTTTATATTTAAGTTTATCAGCAATTGGTTGGTGTTTTGTACT
>CAZWDF010000160.1:0-3354 GCA_964632335.1 uncultured Candidatus Saccharibacteria bacterium
GTTGTTAGGCGTCCAAAACCTCCACTTGGCACGCTTCTTGCATGGCCGAAGCCGATTCTCGGCCCTACGGGCCGGAAAGAACCGTGCCAAGCCGTGCCTGCGCCGTGCCCGTGATATACTTCTACCTGGGCCTTGCACAATCCCGTGCCGTGCATTATATTTGTATGTAGAAGTCTTTCAATCGGAGGTTTGCAAATGGCAAACAAAGAGTCAAAGGGAACCGTCAAGGTTCGTCGCCCACGGCAGCCGCAGCATTTCGTGGTAGAAATGCAGGACGGCAAGATCAGCGGGATTCTCGACAAAGCCGCGCTTGTCGAAAGCCTTCCGCAGATCGGCGGAAAGTTCAAGGCAATCTACAGCATCAAGCCCGTGTTCGTTCGGCGCGTCGAGGTTATCAAGTTTGGCAAGCCGCGTGCGCCTCGCGCCGACAAGGGCACCGTTCGCGCGGACGCCTAACGCAAGTTAGGCCCACAATCAGCGGCCCGGAATGGCACAAGCCAAACCGGGCCGTTTGCATTTCCTAACAAGGAGTACACTATGGTATTTCAGCACTGCAAAGATTTGAAGGAACCTATTCGGAAAATCGGTTGTGAATATCTCGCGTGTTTAGCAGCCGCAGAGCACTTTCTTGTAAACAGTATTTCGACAGAAAACGTCAATCTTATTTGGGAAGATTGCGCGGTTAATGGTGTTATTGATACTGATTTTGCTCTTGCCTTTCCAGACAGCTATCGCAAGCTGTTTGCTTACGTGTCGCAATACGTTGACGGTCCCGATCTTTTCGGCGATCAGGTAGGCGCAATCGAAAAAGGCCATATTCAATTCTGGTCGTGGTTTCGTGGGCATCGGTTCAACTATGTTTTGCGTCGCATGTTTTGCCGCGACCGTGTGCGTCATACTATTCTTCTGGACACAAGCTTTCAGCTTCTCTATGATTCCGCGCCTTGGCTTCACGGCCGTGAGATCATAGGCGACTATCTCTACTACCTTTCTACTCCCGAAAACTTCCGTAAGGTTGCTGCGGGATGAAAAACAATAACGGTAATTCTTGTTCGTGCGTTGAGGATTTTATCTTGCACGTCAAGCGGAATCACGTTCAGATAAATGGCCTTGGAATAGTGTTCAAGCTCGATGGTTCAACGCACAAAGGTTTTCTAACCCAAGCACCGTCTATTGTTATGGGCGGCCGAAAGCGAACCATGATCCTTGCTTTTCGTTTCTGTCCCTTCTGCGGCAAGAAGCTTGAATCAAACACAGAGCCAATAGGAGTAAAGACAATATGAGTAGGTTTAATCCAATTAGAGAAGCGGCCCATATCAAGAACAAGCTACTTCTCACTATGAAACGCGACGTTAAGCAAACATTAAGTCTTGACTTCAAAGTATATCTTAGTGGAGAACCGGAACCATTTGACTATCAGCTATATTGCAACGGTAAACACTTAGGAGAATACTCAATGAGTAATCTCGCTTCGATATTTACTGTACTATTGATTATGGAAACTGAGCAAATCTTTTCCTTTCTCCCACAATCAATCCTAAGCATACTGGAGAATTGATAATGAAAACCAAACCTAATACTAACAAAAGGCCAAGCTGCCCAAGGTGCGGCGCCAAAGGGGTTTATTATCGAAAGTTTACGGCAAGCTATCTTTGCCGTACATGCGGAAAGGTGTTCCGTTGGAATGCCGAAACAGACAAGTATACAATCTATCGGTTAATGGAGATTGACTAAATGGAAATTCTTGACCGCACAAGACCGTGTTCTAAATGTTATGCTATGGCCGACGTTAAGTATGAATCGTCCGTTGTGATAGACGATAAAACTGTACTCGACGTTATGAAACGCAAGTGTCTTAGCTGCGGCTTTGTCTGGTATGAATGGCCGCTGGATCATAAATGGTAGCTTTAACCGGCGTTGCCGGTTGTTCTAATCGTTAGGTTAGATAGGAGTAGGAAATGTCCTACAAGGAAATGTTCGAGGCCGCCAAATCGGCGGGTAATGTAGAAGGCCTTATGGCCGCGACGTACAAATGGGTAGAGGGAGATACCCTTATTGGCCGTTATCTCGGCCGAACATTCATCGAAAGTAGCCGCGAAGGAATGCCCGGCTTCTTCCGCTACACTTTCGACACGGACGACGGCACAGTTGAATGTGTAATGTCAGGCAGCTTTGACGAAAAAGCGGAAGTCTTGCTTGATGTCGGAAAAGTGTATGCCGTTACTTACAAAGGCAAGATTGACATTTCGGGCGGCCATACGTTCAAGTCTTTTTCTGTGTCGCGGATTGCACAAGGCACCTAACAGGCACAAGGCTAAGCTTAGCCCTGTTAACGTCCGTTGACTTGCCGTTGCATAGCAAATCGCTTGCAACGGCAAGCTTCTTTATAGGAGCACATAATGCCGCGAAGTACGCGCAAAAACCTAATACTAAAAGCGACACAATCGTTAATGGCAATTGACCGACTTGATATTTACATAATGGATATGGCTGAATTAGCCGCTGGTAGGCAACCGGCAATAACCGAACTAATGCCGACCTTGGTACAAGGACATCAAGTTATACGTCAACTTTGGCATCAATTAAAGGAGCAACTATGAGTAACGTTGAAAGTCCGATTCTTAATACGATTAGGATTGAATTATGGGCGAAGTATAAATGTTACAAGTCAATAACCCTTACTAATAACAAGCTACATGATATCAAAGCTTGGATTAGACAGAACGGGCGAAATGCTGACTATGCTTTGATATGGTTATTCGGTGCTTATGGATGGTACAAGCGCACGGTTTTTAATGTCGTTTCCCGCTGGGATTTTCGACCTTTAAATGAAGCCTTCGAGGGAGCGACAAAGTGGCCGGTTCAGAAGGTCGTTTGATTGCCCGTATGTTAATGCCCGGATTAACGGAAGCTTTTACTTCTCCCACCGCGTTAGTCCGGGATCTTAAAGTACAATTAGCTTTCCTTGGTTTTAAAAGCTATCGTAATTCCCTTATGTTTAATGATGCTAACCACTTTCTTGACCTTGCTCGAACACGCGAGCCAGTCAAGAATATTCCGTCTAATAAATGGGTGCCTAAAGAATATCAAGTACGTAATTATGAAATGTCCGGCAATCGTAAATATCTTGTTCACGGTCAAGCCGAATATTACTACCCGGGATATGAAGGAACATCAACGCAGTGGTTTAGTTTCTATACTGACTCTGAATTGAATGATGAAGAATATATAGAAACTCTTATGGAAGAAGAGCGCAGTAGAAACTTATACTCCGATGGCCGATTGTATGTTAGCTTTGAGCGTATCGGTTCTGTAGAATATAACGCACGTATAATGAAGTAGTTTTCTGTGCTT
>CAZWDF010000161.1:0-3352 GCA_964632335.1 uncultured Candidatus Saccharibacteria bacterium
AAGGAACTGAATAAGGACCCTTCTTAAAAAATTCTGGAAACTTTTCTCTCGGAATTCCTTCTCTTTTCTCATAAGGTCCCTTGGAAACAGGAGCAGGTTTTAAAGGTTTTTGGAATCTGCTCTGAGGGGCTACTTGTTTTTTCTCAAGGTAAGGCATCTTTTACTTTATTTTCTTAATCGCTAAATATAATTTTTCCTGGTCGACCTTTATCTCTTTTTCAAAAATAAAAATTTCTTCCGTTTTTTCTTTCAAAAGAAAATCTTTAGCTTTAGTTTCTTTTAGAATAATTTTTTTATTCTTTTCTAAAATCTCATTTAATTTTGACTCGTCAAAATATTGAACTAAAATTTTATCTTTTGGTTTTAGTTTAGCTCTTTTTCTCATTTCCTGAATCTGACGAATCACTTCCCTAATCATTCCTTCTTCTTTCAGCCCCGGAGTAATTTTAGTATCTAATTTTAAGGTTTTTCCAAAACTAATTTTTTTTACGTTTACCTCTTCTTTAATTAAATCCAATAACTCTTTTTCTTTTCTTAATTCATAATTCTTAATTCTCAATTCATTTAATGGTTGGCGAACTTTAATTTTGGCTTTAGCTCTCTCGGCTAAAGCTGAAGTAACTAATTCTCTTATTTTTTCCATTTTCTTATTTAATTTTTCATCAATTAATTTTTTATTTGCCTTCGGCCAATCCTCCAGATGCACAGAAGACATTTGACATTTGACATTGGACATTTGACATTTTCTGTATATTTCTTCGCTAAGGAAAGGAATAAAAGGAGCGGTTAATTTACTTAGAGTAAAAAGAATGAAATTTAGAGTTCGGAAAGCTTCTTTAAAATCTTTTTTTAACTCAGGCTGATGAAATCTTTTTCTTGACCTTCTGATATACCACTGAGAAAGGTTATCAATGACAAAATTTTCAATAGCTCTTGCTGCTCCAGTAACATCGTATTTATCTAAATTTTCAGTAATTTTTAGGATTAATTGATTTAATTTGGAAATAATCCATCTATCTAAAATATACCCCTTTTTGGTTAATAATTTGCCAGATGGTGAAAAATGTTGCCCGTAAGTCTCAAGGAATTGATAAGAATTCCAAAGAGTAAGAATAAATCTTTTTAAACATTCCTCAACTTCTTTCTCAGAAAAAAGTTTGGCATCTCCAGGTTGATTAATTGAAAAAAAATACCAGCGGATAGAATCTGAACCATATTTCTCAATAATTTGCCAGGGATCAACTACATTTCCTTTTGATTTTGACATTTTCTCTCCCTTTTCATCTAAAACATGACCTAAAGAAATAACATTTTTATAAGGAGTTCCAAGGCCTAATAGAGTTGAAATGGCTAACAAAGTGTAAAACCAACCTCGAGTCTGATCTACCGCTTCGCTGATGTAATCAGCAGGGAATAATTCTGGCGGTTTTAACCCAGCACCAGAACCTGCGGTTCGGTACGGGGCAGGTTTTTTATTTTGAGTGAAGGGCCAATGACCCTGAGCGAATGGCATGCTGCCCGAATCAAACCAGCAATCAATAACTTCGGGAATTCTTTCCATTACTCCCTGACATCTTGGACAAGAAAACTTCACTCCATCAACATAGGGTCGGTGGAAATCCAGCTCCATTTTTTTATTGTATGGCAGGTCATTAAAATCGACTTCTCGCCACTGACCAGTTTTAATTCTACTTTCCTTTTCCCATTTTCTCTGCTCTAAAATTTTTTCAATTGGCCAACCTTTTAGAGCTCCTTCCAAAATAGTCAGAGGAAGTTCGTGAGAGACAATTAAAATGTTTTTGTTTTGATATTTTTTATTCAAATCTTTTATGGAACTATACATTCTTTTGCCAATCTCCATTAAACTCTCACCCTTTGGCGGCTTGGCTGAAACTATCTTTCCTTTTTTATTTAAATAATCCCAAACCAATTTGGGAGCTTTTCCATTAAAAATACCAACATTATATTCTCTTAATCTTTTATCAAAGACAATTTTCGCCCCAATTTCTTTAGAGAGAATCTCGGCCGTCTGTTTAGTTCTTAAAAGGTCAGAGCTAAAAATAATATCGATCTTCTTATTTTTTAGTTTTTTGGCTGCTGTCTTAACTTCCTTCACGCCTTTTTTAGTTAAGGGGCAGAAAATTTTTTCCGGCCAGCACATGGCCACATTTTTTGTCTGCCTTAAAGAGTCGCCGTGGCGAAAGATAAAATAATTATTAGCTGAAAATCTCTGGGAAAGTAAATCTTTTAAAGAACCAATGACTTCTAAATTCAAGCAGGTCTTACATTGCCAGACAGGTAAGGGTGTCCCCCAATATCTTTCTCTGGAAAAAGCCCAATCTTTAATTTCCCCTAACCATTCGCCAAATCTTCCTTCTTTTAGATGAGAAGGTACCCAATTTATTTTTTTATTTTCTTCAATTAAATCTTTTTTAACCCTCTGCATATTGATAAACCAACTTTGTTTTGCATAATAAAGCAAAGGAGAATCGCATCGCCAACAGAAAGGATAATCGTGTTCATACATTTCCTCAGCAAAAAGAAAATCGTTTTTTCGTAAATGTTCCAAAATTAATTTTTCCGCCTCTTCACTTTTAACATATAAACCTGATAGTTTTTCACCAAAAGTTTTGATGAATTTTCCTTCTTCAGTAACTGTATGAAAGGTGGGAAGACCAATTTTCTTCCCCAAATCATAATCTTCTTCACCATACATTACAGCAGTGTGAACCACGCCTGTCCCCTCTTCAGCTGTCACAAAATCAGCCGGATAGATTTTGTATGAATTGGGCGATTTTAATTGGGAAACATTAAATAAGGGTTTGTATTCCAAACCTATTAGATCTTTACTGTTTATTTCCTCAATAACTTCATAATCTTTACCTAAAACACTTAATCTTTCTTTAGCTAAAATAACAACACCTTTATCGGTTTTTACTTTTAAATAGGTAAAGCTTGGGTTGATAGCCAGAGCGACATTCCCTAGTAGCGTCCAGGGAGTTGTTGTCCAAGAAAGAATTGAAACGTCTCGCCATTTTGGATTAGATGAGACTATTTTAAATTTAAGATAAACTGATTTTTCTTTAACTTTTTCATAACCTAAAGCAACTTCATGACTAGATAAACTCGTCCCGCAGCGACAACAATAAGGTAGAACTTTGTAATCTTGGTATAATAACCCTTTTTGATAAATTTGTTTTATAATCCACCAAACTGTTTCAATGTAATCAGAAGTGTAAGTAATATAAGGATTTTCCAGATCTAACCAAAATCCAATTCTTTCAGTTAATTTCTCCCAATCTTTTTGATATTCCCGGACTGATTCTTTACATTTTTTATTAAATTTAGCTAT
>CAZWDF010000162.1:0-3320 GCA_964632335.1 uncultured Candidatus Saccharibacteria bacterium
GCGCCACCGAGAAAGTCGTTTTGGTACTTGGCCGGAACAACCTCTTCAACGATGTCTCGGCGGACCAGCTTCTGGAAGGCATTACGTCTTATCGGGCTTTCTTCGTAAAGAACGTTGGGGCCACCGCGATGAAAAATGTGCGGCCATATTTTGAAATGGTCGCCAACGTGAACCCCACCTCCCTCGTTGCCTTCTATGCGAGCACCGGGGCCGTGGCTATCGAGATCGAAGACCCGGAAGGCTACCCGCCCAGTTCCTTCATTCGCAATGTGCGCACAAGTGAGATCATGCTCTACACCTCCAGGAGCGGGGACCGGGGCGAGATCCTGTCCGTTCCAATAGAAGGAAGAGCCCTCCGCGAAACAGGGCCGGGAGAGGGCTTGGAAGACGATCTGTTGGAACTTGTCTCTCCCCTGGACATCTTCCTCGAAAGTTATAATCCCGTGCTCGGAGCAGCCTCTATTGCCCGAGAAACCCTACCCCCGGCGGGGGCGACGTTCTACTATCCCGATCCATCGGACGAACCCCAGTACGGGAGCGTTTTCACCCTGGCGGCGGGGGGCATCCTGACCGTTTGGGCCAGGAGAGAAATTCCTGCCGGGGCGGCAAACTTGGCAGAAATGGCTTACCGGCTTGCGTTCAAGTTTGACGACGTTTAAGTCTTTTTGAAGTCTGTAGTTACAGAATTTGATTGTATCTTTTTACACTTAATAGTGCAACACTCTTGTTGCACTATTTTCATGTAAAGCCCTATTCTGTATGTACTTAATTTTTTTATTGACATTGCCTATTAACGCCTGTATACGGCTATAGTAGGGATCGAGGAGGATTGCCCGATGAAGATCATAGTTGACAGCAAACTGCGGCTGAATGGGATGAGCCCGAGCGAATGCAAGACTCTGCGAGATGCCTTCGCCCTGGATAACCCGAAATATTATGCGGCCCTGAAATATGGCGGCTTGAATCCGGGTTACATCTCTGTTCCCCAAAAAATCATGATGGGAGAAGTGGACAGGGATGTTGTCTCCGTTCCCAGAGGCAGCGTCTTTAATCAGGATATCTTGGGCCTGGATCTTTATGAGAAGATTCAAAACGCCGAAATCCTGGACAAGAGAACCACATCTCCGATTCAGGAACCGTATCCGGCCATTCAAGTGACGCTCACCGAAGAGCAACGGAAAGCCTTCGACGAATTCAAAAAAGACATTCGCTCAGAGAATCCGAAAAGACCTTACGGGACTTATCTGAATGTCCTGGAAGTGGCTTCTGGAAAAACAATCCTGGCGGCAAGAATGGCCGTTCTTCTGAAGCAAAAGACCATAGTCTTTGTTCACACCCAACTGATCATGAACGCCTGGATTTCCGACCTGTGCAAGATGTTCGGGCCGGAATACAAAAAAGAGATCGGGATCATCCGGGGGACCAAGGCAACCGTAGGCCCGCACTTCACGCTCTGCATGATCCAGACTTGGTTCCGGCGGCAGGAAATGTGGGAAGAATGGTGGAAAGAGTTCGGAACCTGCATCCAAGATGAGAACCATCTTTGCCCAGCAAAATCATTTTCTCACTGCGTCAACAATTTTCCGGCAAAATATCGCATAGGAATTACAGGAACGCCTTACAGGAAGGACCGTCTCCATCCTATAATGTTTTTGATTTATGGCAGGACGTTTTATTCGATGCGTTCCAGAGGCTTGGAAACCGCAAATTCGATTTCAATCGACAAAGTTTTTGACATCCAAGTCGAGACACCGATTGTTTTTGAAAAACGGGAATCAAAGACGTATAAAGATCACGCGGGCAGGATCCGGCATGCGGAAAAAAAAGAAATCTTCAATGACAATAAAGACTACTCCGACATTCTGTATCTGATCATGAGGAATCACGCCAGGAATAAACTGATTGCCCGAAAAGTCAAAAACGCCCTGAACAGCGATCCCGACAATGTCGTTCTGGTGGTCACCCACCGAAAACAGCATGCCCGAGATCTGAAAGCGGCTATCGAAGAAAGCACAGGCCAGGAAGTGGCGCTGTTCATTTCCGACGCAGGCCGGGAGACTATCCGGAAAAAAGAGGAATTGCTGAAGCAACGCGAGATCCGAATCGTGGTGGCGACCATTCAGTTGATCAAGACCGGGGCCAGCATACCGTCTTTGAACCGGCTTTTCATCACTACCCCTATCGGCAGCAAGCAGGATCTGGAGCAGCTCATCGGCAGGATCAGGAGAAAATGCCCAGGCAAGAAAAACGCCAGGATCTACCACTTTGTGGATACAAACTTGGGATTGTGCAGACGGCATTACTACAAACACGCGGTGCCTTTTTACAAGGACGTGCTCAAGATTCCGGGATTCAAGGGGATGTTCACCAGTTAAACCTTTTCAGGAAAGGAGCAAGGCATGGCCAAGTCAAAGCCGCTTTCAGAGGCGTCGAAGGATGTCAAGGGCACGCTCAAAAAGCTGGATGTCCTGGGCGTGGAGTATCGCGGCCTGAAGGAGATGGAAAAGGAACGCGATGCGCGGATGGATGAAATCAAGGCTGTCGCCAAGCCCCTGGTTCAGGAATTGGGCAAAGACGACGGCAAGGGCAGCATCGAACTGGACACCGGGCTGCTGACCTTCCGGCTTCAGCGGAAAGAGCGCGTCAGCATCAACGAGATGGAAGCCATGATCCTGCTGGAGAAAAAAGGCTTGGTCGAACAAGCCACCAAACTGGTTGTCGATCCGGAAAAAGTCAGGGATCTTTTCGCCAATGACGAACTGGATGAAGCCGATCTGGCCGTGATTCTGGCATCCAAAATCTCCCACGATTTCATGACCCCCGCCCTGACGGCTGACAAGAAAGGAGCGGACTGATGCGGATGTCGAGCCTGATCGAAAAATGCACTCGCTGCAAGAAATTGACGCAAAGGCTGATCCGGCCTTTCGGAGGCGGGAACTCCAAAATTGCCTTTGTCACTCCCGCGCCTTCCCAGGAAGCCGTGGCTAAAAACTTCTTGCTGGCCGATTATCCGGGAGAGGCTTTCAGAAAACTTCTGAAGACCCATGCCTACCTGAATCTCCTGGACGGCGAAGGCTTGGCCATTCCGATCACTTTCTGCTGCGGCAAGATGACCCAGACCCAAACCAAGAATTGCCGGGAGTACGTGGACTACTGGCTTGAGACTACCGGGACCAGACTCTGCGTGATCTGCGGCAGTTCAGTTTACCAGGGCTTTTTTCATGACGGGGCCATGCCTGAGCTTTTGGCCGGGACTGTCCGAAAAGAACCGAATTTTCCCTGGGACTTCTTTTTCATGACCGATTACACCAAGTTGACGG
>CAZWDF010000163.1:0-1309 GCA_964632335.1 uncultured Candidatus Saccharibacteria bacterium
CTTCAGACAGGACTTGTAGCTCTCATGCGTGGCTGGCGTCATACGCGTAGACCACGTTGCCATCGGCGTCCACCTGTCTCGGCCTCAGGATGCCCTCGAACATCCGGTAGGGCGAGCCGCCCAGCTTGGGATGATTCCAACGATGTCTCATCACATCGTACAGCGTGCGCCCGGCGAAGCGTGCCCTGTACTCGGTGCTGTTCGTCTGAAAGCCCTGTGCGCCGGTGAGAGGAACGTCCCCGACGATGAGCTTCAGGTCGTGCTCGATGTCACGCCATCTGACCTCGCCCTCGCGCTTGGCTATCTGGAGCGCCTCGCACCATTGGCCTCGCGTCCATCCCCAGTCCTGCGGCAGCCCGCAGCAGGAGCCCGTACAGGAGCGCTCCTTGAAGTGAGCGTCGCTGACGTGCAGACGGATGCCCGCCTCGTTGCATGCCCGCTCCATGGCGTCCATGTAGGGACGCTTCGTGTCGCGGTCCAGACGCAGGTAGCCTCCGATGTGTGAGTGCTGCGAGTAGAACTCCTCGACGTCGTAGCCGAGAGCGGCGCTCATGGCCGGGTAGCGCCACGCCTTCCCGCCCGGACTGCGCTGCTCCAGACAGAAGAACTCGGTGCTGATGGCTGTCGCGCCCGCCTCCGCCGCCTTGGCGATGAGGGCTTCGTGGTACGGGTCGGTCATGCCGATGATGAACGGTCGCAGGCGCAGGGTGACGCCGCCCTCCACGAACGTGCTCATCTTGCGGATGCCCTCCAGCCGCGCAGCCGTTGTAGGGCAGCCTCGCTCAATCGCTCGCACCTTGCGCTCGTCCATGCTGATGATGCTGACCTTGACGTTCCAAGGGCTGCCCTCGAAGCAGGACACGTACTCCGGCCTGTCCAGCCACCACATCCCCTTGGTGCTGAACGTGATGGGGTACTGGATGCGTTGGAAGAACCTGAGCAGTTGAAGGGTCACGCCGTGCTGACGCTCGAACTCGTCGAAGGCGTCGGACAGGCCTCCCCATTGGAACGGCATGCGAGCCTTGACGTAGTGCCCGAACTGGCTGGAGTCGGGCTCCTCGAAGATGCGCTGTACGGCAGCCACGTTGACCGCCTTCAGCTTGCGGGCTTGGAACGCCTTGCGTGCTCCGCCCACGTCACGCTGGTAGTTGGAGAAGCAGTAGAGGCAGCCGTAGGAGCACAGGCTGTACGTGTCGAACGTCATCGGCACCGAGCAGTCGGGAAGCTCGGCGCTCCAGCGCGGACTGCCGTAGGGCTCCTTGGCGAGTTCAGGCAAGGTCGGACCAGCGATACAGCACCTTGCCCTCGC
>CAZWDF010000163.1:1319-3297 GCA_964632335.1 uncultured Candidatus Saccharibacteria bacterium
GGCCTCCATGCCGAGGCGGGTCCAGAAGGCTGATGCCTCGGCCTCGTCCTCGAACACGATGATGACACGCAGACGCTCGGCGTTGTCGCCCTCGACGCCCGTGTCCTCCAGCCCTGCGCCCGGTCGCGCCTGCCCGCCGCCGCCCTCCAGCCCGCTCAGGCCGGTCAGCTCCCAGTCATCGAAGCCGGTCAGCGACAGGTCGAACTCCAGACCGAGGTCGCCAAGCTCAAGGTTCAGCAGCTCGTAGTCCCACGAGGTCTCCTGCGCCGTCCGGTTGTCTGCCAGCCTGTACGCCTTGGCCTCGTTCGCCGTCAGGTCGTCGGCCACGACCACCGGCACCTCCTTGAGTCCGAGCTTCAGAGCAGCGGCGAAGCGAGTATGGCCCACGATGATGACACCCTCAGGGTCGACCACGATGGGCTGCTTCCAGCCGTATGTCTTCAGCGAGCCCGCCACCTTGGCGACCGCCGCGTCGCTCATGATGCGCGGGTTGGACGGGTACGGAACGAGCTTGTCCACGCTCCATGTCTCGATGCTCAGAGCCTTTTTCGATTTGCCTCGCGGACTACTGCTCACAGTCTCTCCTCTCCTCGACAAGCACGTGACCGTGCCCCGGCACTCCCCTGATTGCATGCCCTCTCGCCCGCAGACGGACGAGGCTGGCCTTCACCCGTGCGTTCTCCGCGATGCCTGTCCGGCAGACGTTCATGCAGCGCGGCGATGCTTCCCTGAGCATGGTCAGGATGATGGTGTCCAGCTCGGCGTCCTCCAGCTCGTCTGCCCCGGACTCGTGATGCCAGCAGGTGTGCGTATGGTTGTAGCGGGACAACGCTCCTCCGCAGACGCGGCATTGACGAGCGGGCATCAGGCTGACATCGACAGACACCTGCATGAGCCGGACGCTGCCCGTCAGACGCTCGGGCTCCCGAGGCAGCACCATCGGCGTCACTGTACACGAAGGAGGCCCGACACCGTAGTGCCGAGCCTCCTGCCGTGAGGGACTACACCCTTCTCATGGACGGTGCGTTCAGTTCGTGGGAGCATCACCTCCCTGTACGACGTCGCGCAGCGCATCCCTGCTGACGCGCCAATGATTCCCCGGTGTACGGATGCCGCGCAGCCTGCCCTCGCGCAGCCAGCGTTCCACCGTCTTCTGTGTCACCACGATACCACTCTCCCTGAGGTACGCTGCCGCTTCTCTCGTGGTCAGCAGGCTCATCGCTCCTGCCTCAAGTCTGCGAGCCGGTGCGTGAGGTCGAGGCTCGCCCGGCGCACGGCCGCTGTGCGCTTGCTCATGCCCGGAAACCAGAGGTTGAAGTGGGAGCCGCGTAGCCGCCACGCTTCGTTCTCGTCCCTCTCCGCCTCGTGCTCCAGCCACTTCTGATGTAGCTGTAGCTCCTTCGCTCGGACAAGGAAGCGATGCGCCTCGTCGATACAGCCCTGCAACGTGTCCTTCTTCATCCGACGTCCACCTCCTTGTCGGCTCCGTAGCTCTCACCCTCGGCTTCGGTCATGACCTCGTAGTCGCCCATCGGCGTGCCGGGACTCCGAACTCGGCTCATGAGCCTCCAGCCCGCCGTCCAGCGGTACTCGTACCAGACCTCGCCCCGAGGGCGATTCGGGTCCAGCCGCTTCTCGAAGTTGTAGCCCTTCTCCTTGAGCCTGAACAGGTAGGCGCCGAAGCGGTGACTGACCTTCAGTGCCAGTTCGCGGCCACCATGCCAGCGACCGTCAGCGAGTAGGTCGAGCAGGCGTTCCTCCTTGGTTTCCTTCATCGCGCATCATCCTCTTCAGGGTCCGGTCCTCTGAGCTTCGTCAGGCAGAGGGTGCAGATGGGCAGGCTGTCCCATCCCGGCTTGAACGTGTCGTAGAAGCGGTAGTACGCGATGCCCCTGCCGAGCACGAAGGCCGGATGGTCACACAGGAAGCAGCACTCCTCGCTCTCAGGCATCGTCCCACTCCTCGTCCTCGTCCTCGT
>CAZWDF010000164.1:0-3275 GCA_964632335.1 uncultured Candidatus Saccharibacteria bacterium
GTGCTAATCGCTTTTCTTCGTAGCAGCCTTATAACCGTTCTTGAAAGCGTACCCACCAGCCAAACCCATCGCCCAAGCACCATTAGTAGCATCACTCCTACTGAAAGCCAAAATACCGTAAATCACCAACCCAACAACAACAGCGCTTTCAAGAATCAGCTTCCTGCACTCATCAATCGTAACCGTGTCAATCACCGCCCTCTACCTGACCAATTTCCCACTTCTTCTTTTTTGTGCTGATGAGAATGTTGGCTTGTTCAAGATTTAAGCCTTTCGTCATCAATTCCGTTCTCAAAGTATCCTCTGAAATTTCGCTGTACCGAAAAGCGTCAAACAGTTCAGCAACCGTTAAACCTTCCTTTTTGCCGCCTGCTTCTTCAATCTCGAACTTCTTGTTAATCAAGTTAATCAGCAAATCAACATCAAGCAGCGTAAAACCTCTGCCCATAAGTTCCGTTCTCAAGTTATCCTCATTCAGCAACCCTAAAGTATAAGCGTCCTTCAATTCCGAAACAGTGACAAGCTTCGCCGTTTCTGCTGTGCCTTTCGTTGCTATAATTTCCTTTCGCACATCGGCAATCTTAACCATCCAATCTGCAACTTTTTCGTTGCGAGGTATAGCCCGAACCCTAATTTTCAATTCTTCTTCTGTAATTGCATCAGAAATATACGCGCTTTGCAACGCAGTTAAGTAACGAGTTATCCAAGCGCGCTCCTGAAAGCTCATAATAAATTTTGTGTACCACGCTTCATCTTTCGGATTTAACCCTAATCGATGCACAAGGTCTGGCACTTCCACCGGATCGATAGCGCCAGCTTCATAACCCCACATTACCATGCGATAAGATGGATCGTTGTACATTCTCGTTTCGAAAAAATCCCAATAACGCGGGTCATAGTCTGCAAGAACGCTTAACGCTTTAACAGCCTCAATGTCCTTCGCTGGATCAAGACCGAAGGTGTGTTGTGTTGCTGGCCCTTCGGCAACTGGAATAGCAACTGTTTTTTTACGTCTCATAGCCGTCAAGAAATCCGTAAAATCCGCAGGCGTAAAATGAGCATCCCAAAGACGAGTGGCCCAAGGATCGTAAAAACCGTGTGACTGAATTGACTTAGAGAAAGTTTCTTGGTTAATAACTTCTTTGACTCGCATATTAATTAAGTCTTGGTATGGCGGCACTTCATACAAGAGAGTATACCAGACTTTGTCGTTGTAGAATGGATCAAGATCGACACGTTTAAGCATGTCTGGTATTTCGTCGTGTTTTATGCTCTCTCTCCAAATTGCTTGTTTCACCGTTTGAAAGTCTGGTGCGTAGAAATGCGCGTCCCAAATTTTCTGGGACCAGTTAGAATTAATGCCCTTCTTTTTCATGTTAAACTTGAAATCGTCAAGAGTAATTTTTTCTTTAATAACCATATTTATAAGGTCTTGGACTGCTGGAATATCAGGTGTGTAAGCTGCATCCCAGTATTGTTCTACGATCGGCATAATAGCTGTTTCTATGCCGAGAGAGTAAAGTTTTCTTATAGACTCTTGCAATCCGAAAGTGTCCTCAAGCCAATTCACGACATCTATAGCTTCTCCGCCTAATGCACCAGTCACTAACCTCTGCAAAAACAGATCATTAAACGCTTTGAATGATAAATCCTTAAAGTTTGATGCCCACACTTGAACGGTTTTTAGTATATCCTCTTTCGGGATTTCTGGTGGTATGGCTGTTAGAAAATTGCTTGTTCTCATATATTCGGTATATAACGCAACTGAGGTTTCTTGATTTTTAGCCTTTAACTCTACGACTTCATCAACATACTTTTCGGATGTTCCTGCGACAATATCAGTATTTAATAGTAATATGGCCTTCGCTTTTTCCTGTCCAAGAGCTAACCATTCAGCAGCCGTGTACTTACGTTCATCACCAGCCGAAGTTTGAATATTTATTACTTGATCGACACCACTTAGGGTTTCAATCGTGATTATGCAGTAGCCGCTCATAGCATAAGCGTTAAAGTTGCAGAAGTACACTTTCAAGAACTGTTCAGCTGGATCGGGAACGACGTCGCAATCAACCGATACGATTTCGCCTTCTCCGATGAGGTATGGTGTCGGACTGTAAAAGCCAAGTATTTTATTGTCTGGCGGCGGCGCTGTACCGCTTACATTGTTGCTTCTGCTTACGAAAGCCCAAACTTGCAGGTTGTTAGCAGCATCGTCCCGAAAGTGAGCCTGCACTTTGACTATGCGGTACGGAAATGTTATTCTGTCACTTGACAAAGCCCTGAATTGTCCAGCAGCAAGATTAAGGAAAAAGGGAACTGGAATACGACGCTTCAGCGTCGGTTGATCCGTCTCTGGAGATTCAGCCATTTTTTAATCCCCTAAATTACCTTAATCTGTTGATTGACATGTGAGTAAAATTAAGCCCTGAATTTATAGCTACTGGCGCACCTGAGGCTTGACGGACATACAAACCAAGAGTATCTCCTCTGGTAAGATGCACTATCTTAGATGTTCGTTGTGCCATGTTGGTTGCGAAAGGTGTTGCGTTTCTTTCGAAAGTTATTGATCCAAGAGCAGCACTTTGAATTGAGCATAACATATCAAAGTTTATCGGCGCATTTACCCAGTGAACACCGCCTAAAACGATGTAGTCGCCTGAATATTGAGAAGTAAACAGATACGTAATTACTTCGTCAAACTCGTTTAGCCTGTCGAAATCCACAGCATTGAATTGAACACGATTCCAAGCTACACCCGAAGGTATATTTTGATTTGCTCCAAGTCTATAAACGACACATCTGCTATTTGGTTTACGTCTGCTGGTTGATTGTTGCAAGAGTTAATCATTCCGCGTCTCTTGCTTCTTCGGGAAGGACACCTTCAAAGTACATCCAAAGACGATGTCCATCTGGTACACTGTAATATACAACAGCGATGTTAGTGTGAAATTCTTTTTCGTATGCGTCCTTGTCATCTGGAGCACCAGCTGCTTTGAACGGCAGAGTTATCGCGACGTTTCTGCTGTCGTTGAACTTGACGGTTGTGTCATCATCGTCAGCCCATATGTTTGCTCTTTTGCTCACGAACCTTTTTGATTGATCGCCATGCGCGTTAACGTTGTGTGTGCCAACCGCGTAAGAGCCCGTTACCTCTTCTTCGCCTTCGCTGTTATCGATCTCCACAAAATCGTGGTATGGATAATCGTGATTTGCGCTATGTACTATTCTTATGAATTTCCACAGTCTCGCATCCAAAGCTTCTATTATTCTCTGTA
>CAZWDF010000165.1:0-3264 GCA_964632335.1 uncultured Candidatus Saccharibacteria bacterium
TTTCACGTTGCATAGGGGCTTGATATCGTTTATTGCGAGCTGCCCCATCTGGCGGGCTACCTTCGGGATGCTCTCCAGCTTCTCTGTGCGCCTCTTGATCCCGGCCAGGACCTCATGCAAGTTCACGAACTGGATACTGCTCATTCCTGCGACCTCCTGATCAGCGTCCTGCGTCTGGGCATCCTGGCCCTGCAAAACCGTCATTTGTGTGGCACCACATAGAGAAGTTCAATAAGTTTCCCGGCTCCTACCATCAAGATCAGCAGTCCCAGCGCCCCAGCTAGATACCATCGATCTCTTTGGAGTTTTTGGACATCATCACAGAGGCCACCTCTGCCATCAATACCATCCAGTTTTTCAATTACCCGATCTAATTTTCCCTCGACCCGGATCAGCCACTCTCGATCCGTCTGCGATGCATCGGCTGGAGGGCCATCCATACAACCTCATGACCCATTGGTCTCCACGCTCGGGCCGGGGCCTGCAGCAGGGTCACCGCTCTGGTGGGTTCCGAAGTAGTATCCGATTACAGCTCCCACAATACCCTCGGAGATGTACCCAAACGAGAATAGGATGATCAGGATGAGGGCTAAAAGGAACCGCTTGCCGATCAGTTCTTTCTCGAAATATGCTGAAAGATCCGGGAAGTCCATCTACTCCACCACCCGGACTTTCCCGGCCCGCTGCCACGTCATCCACCAATAGTCAGGGACTACATAGCTGTCATACCAGGGCCCTTTCTCCGCGGTCCCTGGGGAGAATGGCCCGACCTCCACATTGCCGCCACCATCTTTGACCTGCAGATCCTTGTCAGTCGTATTGTAGAATTTCAAAAGTGAACACCTCCACCACGTAGCTTGCGCCTTATGTTTCTCATGGCTACCAGCCCTAGTCCATTGGTGCCATGTGATTGTTGCCACTGATCCGGAGTCAGCCACGATCCAGCGTTGGCCGCCTTGATAAGGTAGAAATTTGGACCATAGGTTCGCAGGATCGCAGCCAAGGTCTTAGGATTCAGATTGACACCTATGATAATATCTTCTGCTGTCAGTTCTGCGGTCTTTTTCTCCTTGATACCCTCTTCAGATTCCGCGTCCATCACGATCCATGATCGGGCGACTTTCTCAGGATACCAACCCGGAATCTTAGAGTATCCTCCCAAAGGCAACTCCGCCTCAGGGCCATGATAAGTACATATTCCACTTAACCAATTTTCTTCTTCTGCCATAAATTCACTTCCTTAAGAAATTGGATATCAGCCGCCAGATCGATCTCGATCTGACCGAGATCAGTCCTGCGCGTTTCCTTTTCCAAATTTTCTCTATCTGTCATCTTTTTAGATGCCGAATGGGTACTCTGGCGCTATCGCTCCAGCCATCATGTTCCACCAATCAATATAATCCAATAGCCCAGGCAACTGTAGCAATATCGGCATGGACTCCGAGTGCTGTCTGTTGGAGACATTGATCATGTAATTCGGCATCTAATATCCATCCTGGTTGGCTATATGCTATCATGTGGCGCATCCAGATTAATTCATCAATCCACGTCATCCAGCCCTCTTTGCGCCCCATTTCAGGTGATCTCTGTCAATGAAATATAGAAGATAGCAGCGGCAGTTGATCGCTCCGGGATAGATCTCACCGTTATCAAAAGGCGCATCTAGCGCCCGGACTTGATACCAGTTCGCCCGATGGGAGGGCCGGGGCCACCGGCCTCTTGCGGTACACATCCATTGCTTGTATTGGCAGTCAGCCTCTTCCGCAAAATTCCATGATCCTCCCTGGGTGGCCATGTGGCCCTCAGCTCTCTTGATCCGCTCTAATCGGGAAGGAGAGCAGCAATATGAGTTAGCAAACTTTTTACCAAAGTCTTTTGGGTTCAAGTTGAAATCTTGCTGGATTCTTTGATGAAGGCTCTGGATATCAGTATTGGTGAGCGTCTTGATGAAGAAATCGCCATGATTGTCATAGAACTTCTGAGCACGAGGATTCCAATCATAAGCACTCTGAGGAACTCCTATCTGTCTGGCAACGCTTGAAACGCCAGAAGCGAATGCAACGGCGCTAATAGCGCTCCAGACGAGAGGCCAGACTTCACGATTTTTCTTCAGCGATTCCTTTCGTACCTCGCTGGAGAATCGCGATCCCAGTTCCGCCAGGGCTTCATCGGGCTGGATTTCCTCGCGATCGAGATTGAAGTAGCCATACTTCTTGAGAAGGGCAATAGCAATCGGGCCCCAGGCAGCCAGCTTCTTTTTGATCTGCTCATCTGGAGTCATCAGAACATCAGCTTGCGGATCAGTTCAGAAGAGGCGAAGCCCCTCAAAGGCTCAATGCTCTGTACCGGGTAGTCCTGGCTGCCATACCTGATTATGTCACCCACATCAACGTCATCCGAAGCCCAGGAGAGCGCATAACTCTGCCTGATACTCTCCCAGCCGCCTGCTGGAGAGGGCACGCTCTTTGTCCGGCTCTTCATCCTAATCTTGATAGCCGTGGTAGTTTCGATTTGCAGCGGCGCACCGCCCTGAGATAGAGCCTCGATGAGCACCTGACAATTTAGACTAGAGCAGGAGCAGACAGGGAGCGCCGAGAGCAGGTTTGTGGTGGTCTTCCGGGTGGCCGTGGTGAATGCCAGCGCCTCCGAGCCGATGACCACCGACCCGGAGACATCGGCATGCCCCTCGATCGCTACCAGAGTCGCAGCGCACTTGAATGACACCCCGGGAAGGGCCCCGGTGAGCGTCAGAGCCGCGCCAGAGCCAGACAGCCCCTGATAGAGGACGTGGTTGGCCTGCACGACCTTATAGGCGTCATCCGGCAGGGAGATCATACAATCGGGAAGCTCCTGGCGATGAACTTGGAGATCAGCCTGTAGGCGTCCTCGCTCTTCAAGCCGTTCCTGATGCCTCTTGCGCCGGCCTGCCAGGTCTCGGAACCCTCCCCCCCTATGCTGGCCGCTGTAGCGCCCCTGGCCTGCATCTTCGCCACTTCCTGACCCATGATATCCTGCTGGAATAGGTAGAGGGCCAGGGACTCCTCACAACAGGCATCCTCGACAGCCTGGGGAACTTCCTCCTCGCCCGTGGCTTCCTCCATATCATAGCCATCCCTATATTCGCGGGGAAACTGGCGATCCTGCGTGCCGTCCCGGTCAAACTTGCGGCCGCGCAGAGGTAAGGCATCTATAACTTTCGTGGCTCTCTTCAGATACCAGGCTTTCAGGGCATCGCTGAGGAGCAGCCAGGCCGTGGCTCTGGGG
>CAZWDF010000166.1:0-3234 GCA_964632335.1 uncultured Candidatus Saccharibacteria bacterium
GCAATATAAGAGGCGGGAGATTTAGCTATCCGGTTGAGGCTAAAGCAGACATCCTCAGCAACAAGCTCTCTACCATTCACCGGCGGCTTATTCTGCCAGTGAATCCCCTTGCGGATGTGCAAGATGATGTGATTCGGGTCGACAAACTCCCAGCTTTCAGCCAAATTCCCAATCTCAAATGCCGGAAAAAAGCCACTCTGAGTGACATCAAACTCGCCTGTGCCTGCGTCACTCTTTAACCAGTCCCCAGTAAGCAGATTCTCATTGGTAACCTCGAGAGTCATACAATTCCACGGTGGGAAGTAATATTCATCAAAGCCCGAGATCGCCCTGGCTAAGTTGATACTAACTGTGCCACCATACTGTGGCTTTTCTACCGATCTACCCAGGGAGTCGAGAACCATTTCTTTGCCTGCTGTCGGTGTTGTTGTCGCGGGTGTTGTCGTGGGTGGCGCTGTGGTTGGTGGCGTCGTCGTTGGTGTCGGACCAGCGCAGGACACTAGTAACAGGGTAGCGACCATTAAGCAACTTCCTAGCACATAAATAATCCTCTTCGTCATTTGTTCTTGGTCCTCCTTTCTTACTTAAGTCGTTTTTCAATTAGCTTAGGGAAGCCTTCCTATTCTTCCTGTTTCCAAGGGCTACGTGCCTCGTTTACAAGGGTAGGTCATCTGTTTCGGTGGTAATAGCTTTGTACAGATCAGGGCGCCGGTCCCTCAGAAAAGGTGTGATCCGCCGGGTCTCGACAAACAAGTCGCGATCTAGATCGGCGTAGATGACCTCTTCGTCGGCGCCAGCGGCAGCAACAATTCTCCCTCTGGGATCCACGATGCGTGTTCCCCCGATCATGATAGCGTCTCCCTCCTGACCCACATGATTGCACGGTGCCAGGTAGACTATGTTTTCACTGGCGCGTATGGTCATCTGCATTTCCCACCGGCGGAGCGACGCCTCTAGGTCGATGGACTCTTTGCCAGTGCTGCTAGGGAGGTTACTGGTGGCCGGAGAAAGGTAACCCGCAGGAGCACAGAAGGGAACTACCACCAGTTCTGCCCCATTGAGCATGACGCACCGCGCCGACTCGGGAAAGGAAAGGTCATAGCAGATGATGATCCCCACCGTCCAGTCATGGATGCGGAATACCGGGTACTTGGAGCCGGGGCGAAAGTATATCTTTTCGAGCGCGCGGAAGGAGCCCGGATGAGTCTTGCGGTACTTTCCTACGATTTGCCCTGCGGGGTCCACCACCATGGCGGTATCGTAGTAGAGCCCGGGATTCTCTTCTTCGTAGATGGTAGCGATGATATATGTACCATGCTGGCGAGCCTTGTCCCGAACCCGGGTCATAGTGTATCCGTCATCCCGCTCGGCCCATTCGACGTACTTGTAGTCTCGATACTGGGCGAAGTAAAGCGTATTGAAGAACTCCGGTAAGACTATCAACTCGGATCCTTTTTGAGCAGCTTGGTCAATGAATTGGCACGCCCGCGCCACAGGGGGATCCCGATCCTGACTGGCGTTCATCTGTATGAGGCTCAACTTCATCCTTAGGTCTCCTTTCTATTTGACGCTAACCTCCGTTTAACTCGTCTCTGTTGTGCCGCTACTGCCTTTCACCAATTGTTCCCTGAGGGAGCTTATCACCCCGGCGTCGATACATTTACTGGCTGAGTACCTCAGACGAAAATTTGAAATCACCCCTCCTTTCTTCTAGCCTTGTTATTTCCTCTTCGCTCTCAATTTCTCCATAGCAGCTCTTCCATATTGCCGCTGTTCTGGACTGAGCGCGTTGAGCTGGGAATCCCTGCTTTCCATTACAAGTGTGTCCTCTATCGACATATGGAGACTTCGATTTACAGCTTGCTTAGTAAGCATAAGGGACAAACCCGAGTTTTCATTTATCCTTTTTGCTATGT
This sequence comes from uncultured Candidatus Saccharibacteria bacterium, assembly GCA_964632335.1. GTDB lineage: Bacteria > Patescibacteriota > Minisyncoccia > Minisyncoccales > CAZWDF01 > CAZWDF01. The sequence continues at coordinate 1,917 of CAZWDF010000166.1, forward strand.
CCATTGTCACCTTATCTAGCTCCTCTAGGGGGACCACTTTGTTCGCCAGCCCGTACTCAAAGGCTTCGTTAGCGTCCATGAACTCGTTAGTGAAATAGAGCCATTTGGCTCTTCCCAAGCCTATATAATGTGTTAGTAGCTTGGTGCCGGCCTGAGTTATCGTTTGGCCAACATTTGTCTCGGTGGCACCAAACTTGGTTCCCTCGGCAACTATTCTCAGGTCGGCATTCTCGGCCCACTCCATCCCGGCTCCGACAGCATAACCATGCACCGCGGCGATGACAATCTTAGACATTCTCATTATGACTCTGGTTATATCCTGCATAGTGTCTGGACGATATTCTAAAGGTACTGGTTGCCCAGCAGACTCTTGTGAGAGATCAAATCCAGCACAAAAGGCCCTACCCTCCCCTTTCAGGATAACGACCTTTGCCTCTGTATCAGCCTCTGCAGCCTGTAGTGCTGCTAGGAAGTCGATAGTCAGCTGGCGGTTTATGGCATTTAGTACCCTCGGTCTGTTAAGGCTGATTGTGATAATACCTTCCTTTTTTTGATATACGACAGTATCTAGTTGCATAGCTTTACCTCCTTCCTTTTTTCGGCCACACAAACTTTGTTATCTAGCTAGATAATCACCTGTTGTTCCTTCAACTGTGCGAGTTGATCCCAGTCGTATCCCATTTCCAGAAGCACCTCTTCGGTATGTTGACCTAGTTCTGGCGCGGGACTCCTGGGACCGATGGAGGTTTTGCTAAACTGAAAAGGAACACGCAACAGTTTTACAAGACTACCTGAGGGATGCTCCACCTCAGCTACCCAACCATTCTCCGGTACCTGCGGGTCAGCTAAAGCCTCAGGCACCGTTGTTTCGGGCTCCCATATCAAGCCATATCGCTCAAAGCGCTCGGCCCATTCTGATAGCGTCTTGGTGGCAACTACCTCATCGAGTATAGAAATAATCGATTGGCTATTTTGAACGCGTTTCTGGTGAGAATCAAACCTTGGGTCTTTTTCTAGATCTTCCCTTTCAATGGCCTTACAAACCGCCGGCCAAAATCTATCCGTCTGTAGCATCATGAAGAAGAGCCACCTTCTATCCTTTGTTTGATATGTGTTGCGCAGCGGATTGGTTGTTTTGTTTCTGGAATACTTTGGGTTTTCTTCCCGCTCTCCCCATATGAGACGACGCTGTACATCGTCCCCAGCAACCCACATGCCGGCTGACATCAGTGATATATCAATCTTCTGCCCAAAGCCGAATCTGTCTCTAGCCAGCAGAGCCGTGACTATTGCACAAGTAAGAAAGAGGGATGTGGTA
>CAZWDF010000167.1:0-3229 GCA_964632335.1 uncultured Candidatus Saccharibacteria bacterium
ATACCGGGGAGGGAATGACTGAAAAAGAGATTTCTTATTTATTTGAGAGTTTTTCTCGAGGGAAAGCCGGAACTCATCTTTATTCTGAAGGAGCTGGTTTAGGCCTTTATATTGCAAGAAAATTTGTTGAAATGCACCAGGGCAAAATCTGGGCCGAATCCAAAGGAAAAGACAAAGGCTCAACTTTCTACATTGAACTGCCAATAAAATAACTACGCGGCCGGGTCGCGTAGAGATTACGCGGCCAAATTTTACCTTAGCAAATAAAAAGTCTCGAGTTTGGCGAATTAAAACTCGAGGCTTAGTAATTTTCTTATAATGGCTGCCATGTGACAACGACTATCTTCTCGGCTTCTTGCCAAGTTTCTCCTCCGTCACTTGACTTCAGAACTGTTCTATCGTCACATGTGCTAGTTATATAAAGAGTTCCTTCCGAGTCAATAGCTATATGGCCGACAACTTCCGTTCCCGGAGTCAGTTTTTCCCAAGTTTTTCCTCCATGCTTAGAACGAAGAAGACCCGTCCCTTCAGTTCCTAAATAAACAACCTGACTGTTTTTTGGATCGAATATAACCTCCAGGGGGTTCCCAATGAAAACAGGATTTCCGTCACACCCAGGAAGATAACCCGTTCCTTCGGAATGGGAAGTTAATTCAGTCCAACTTTCGCCGGCATTTCCCGAATAGAAAAGTCGAGGAATGTGAGGGTATTTCCAAAAATCCTCTCGGCAAATTTTCGGTGTACCATCTTGGTCTACCCAACACTCACCGTTCCATTCAAGACCCTCAGTGGCGTTTAGCATATCGCTCTGATCTTCCACTCCGGCGAAAAGAATTGAGTTATTATTAGGATCGATAGCGATAGTCCAGACGAGGAAGCCATAGGTTCCTATACCATTACTGAGAAGTTTCCAAGTTTTCCCTCCATCTGTTGATTTTTGGAGTCCGCTTCCACCTCCCATATAAAGGATATTATGGTCTTCGTTGCTGATTGCAAAACTCACTCCTCCTTGCCCTACTATGTCATATCCGGTATAACAGACAAACCAGTTTTCTCCTCCATCAATGCTTTTAACAACCTTATAATCATTTCCTTCATATAAAGTAGCATAGATAATTCGGCTATCTGTCGGGTCGACGATTAGGAATGTAATTAAACCAGTCGGCAATTTACTCAAAGCATTCAACCAAGTTCCGGTTGTGTCAAATCTGAGTACCCGATCCCAATTTGCATTCTTGTAAAAAAAAGCTAGTGGGGTTTGATTAACATCGATAGACTCGCTAGAACTTTGTTTCGTAGCAACCGCTTTTACATAATAGGAAGGCACTGTTTCAATTGAAGGTTCAGGGGTTGCCGAACCACGAGAATTATCTGTAGATGGAAAAACATTACAACCTGCGAAAACAATCATTAGAATAACCAGCAAAACAGCCATTACTATCTTTCCTCTCATTCTATCCTTACCTCCTTTCTTTATTTTTTTCCTTATTCAATTTTTAAGGATTCTATAAAATTATATCTCTACCAAAGCAATTTGTCAATTTTTGTAATTTTTCACAGTTGGCTTGATTTTTTGATTGTGGTATTATAAAACAATGAAACCTAAAAATCTTATTATATTATGTATTTTTGGATTATTTCTCTTTCTTTTGCCGAATTTTGCTGAGGCGGCGTGTAAAATGGCGTGTGTCCCTGACTCTCCGTCTGTTTGTTATAATCAAGATTGTTGTTGGAGTAATGTTCTTGCGATAGATTCACTACTAACAGGCGTTGAGAGAATTGGTATTATTGGAGATATTAGTCAGTGTTCAGTATACGAACCAACAAGTTGCGAGACTTCTTCATGTTCTAGTTCTACGGGAAAATGCAAAGAGTCAGGTTTCTCTGCTGGTGATAATGGTCAGAGCTGTACTGCTATGGATCGCGAAGTTTCGGGGCTCAGTTGCAATGACTGTTTTAAATCTGGATATTGGGATTACTCTGACTCTAAATGCGTTGAATGTAATGGAAACATAGGAGGTAATGTTTGGGGCAATACAACTCAAATTGCTGATACCTGTAATAATATTCCTCTATCATATGATAATCTCTGTGAATCTGCCTGTGGGGCTTCGACAGAATGTGATGAAAAAAACCCTGGAGATTGTTCAACAGCTTCTTGGTATAAATGCAATTCAACCTGTCAGAAGATAAGTTCCTGCGGCGATGGAACGTGTAACTGTTGGGAAACTTGCTCTAGCTGTTCAAGCGATTGCGGTGCTTGTGATATATGTCCCTCAGGAGATTGTTGTGACACCACAAGTCATCCTTATCAATATCGTCCCTCAACCTATGTTTGTCGAGCATCAGCTGGCGATTGTGATATAGAGGAAAAATGTACAGGTCTTTCTGCTGATTGTCCTAGCAATAGTTATCGTCCCTCAACCTATGTTTGTGATGACCAATATGACACAGATTATGGTTGTCCTGATGGTACGGCCTGTGGTTATGACGTGGGAGTAAGATATAAAACAAGAAAATGTCCTGGTGACGGCACGGATTGTTCTGGTACAATTTCTGGCTGGGGAATCTGGACTACTTATGATAACTGCAGTAGTACTGAAACCTGTACTGATGATGATTCAACTTGTAACTATACCCCTAGTTGTGCACCTTGTGACTGTACCGGTTGGACTAATCAAAGCTGTGGCTATTCTGGGTGCAGTTGTCCTTCTTATAACAAAGGTCAAACCAGAACCTGCACCCCAAGTGGTTGTGATGTTGAGTGTCAGTGTATTTGCGACGAATCCTGTTGTACTGCTTGGACCAATGATGCTTGCGGAGCCGGAGGTTGCGCCGCTACTGAAATGCACCAAACCAGAGGTTGTGGCACTTGTTCCTACGCCACCTCAAGATGTATTTCTGATCCAAGTTGTGGAGGAGTAGTAAGTATTAACCCTCCTGTAGTAATTACAATCGCCAACCCAACGGTTAGTGAGGATCCGTCTCATCCTGGAAAATACCGAGCTATTCTTACTGGATTTTTAGATAGTTTAGGTTATGTTCCGGGAACTTGCCCCAGTTGTAAATGTATTGTTTGGTTTAAGTGGGGAACTAGTGGTTCTTATGGAAATAGTAATACTCCTGTTGAAATGACTACCGAAGATGATTATTTTTATTTAAAATCTCGACGAAAACTCCCGCCAGCACCGGGTCCAGAACCACGGTGTACTCGCCGCCCTTGAGCTGT
>CAZWDF010000168.1:0-3203 GCA_964632335.1 uncultured Candidatus Saccharibacteria bacterium
AAAGTCGTTCGCCAGAATACGACTCACCAGCCTCCCCATTACACCGTACTTCTGAAATATTCGCCGAACCGCATCCCGGTGCACTTGGTTCCGAACTTTAGACAAGTAGCGGTATAGGCTGATCCTTTCCTGTCTGGGCAATTCGGGGGTTTCGAAAACAGGAACTTTAGTGAGACAGGAGACATCATTGAGATATTCCTCGGGCTTGACGAGAAAATAGCCACTTTTCTCTACCCAGTCGTAGAGTTCAGTACCTGGATACGGGACGGTATTATAGAAATGAACTTCTTGGACGGGGTATTTCCGGCTGAGTCTAACCTTATCCTCCACATCGTCCCTCGTCTCATATGGCGTACCCACAACAAACAGCAGCTTAACATTATAGTCCAGGTCACAAGCCATCTTAACGGCATTTTCTATGGTCTCTATGGTCTCGCCTTTCCTTACTATCTCCAGTATCTTATTATTGCCACCATCGACGCCGAAGGCGATATAATTGAAGCCTACCTCACGCATCCTTGTCAGCATCTCTTTATCCACTCGGTCAGCCCGTATGCCATTGGAACAACGCAAGAACAGCCCCTCCAGTCCCCGTCGCTCGATTTCGTCACATATAGCAAAGACCCGCTCTCTTATCATATTGAAATTATCGTCATCAAAGTTGAACTGCCGGTAACCCCGACGATACCAATATTCTATTTCATCACCTACATGTTGCGGACTACGGGGTCGGAAATATGGTGAGATAATCCGGTTGGGACAGAAGATGCACTGATGAGGGCAACCTCTACTGGAGTATATTGTTAACTCAGGGACATACTTCTTAACTTCAAAGTTCTCGTATCTAGGCCACGGTATCTGGTCTAGGTCAGTAACAAATTCCCGTTCACCAGAATAAACAACATTACCGTTGTCTCTAAAAATTAAACCTTTTATCCTGTTCTCTGGTATGCCCTGGCAAAGTTCGGTAAGGGTGCCCTCCCCTTCAAAAACGACGCCGTAATCTACCGCCGGACATTCCTTTAAAACTTGCTCCTTCATAATGGTCACATGGGGACCACCAACCACGATTTGCAGGCGTTTATCAAAATTCTTGATCTCAGACAGGAGTTGATAAAGCCTTCTATGTTCGAGGGAAATCAGACTCATACCGACCAGGTCAGGTTGAAAGTCCCTAATTTTCTGGTAAAGGTGTTTGAGTTTATAGCCCAGATTCATATCGAGGACATCATACTCAATCCCGCGATCGAGCAAAGTCTGAGCCAAATATGCCTGGCCGATGTGTGCCGTCAGGCCTCTCCATTCAGCATGGTGAGCAGGATTAACCAGCAGTACTTTTTGAAACCTACCCCCAGTTTTAATCTTCTGTTTCATCTTTACACCCTCCTATTGCCGGCATACTCCCGGCTAGCCGTAGCCGGCTATCACCGAGACTCCAGCCTCGACTTCGTCTCCTGGTCTCACCTTTATTTCTAGATTTCTCAGTTGGGGAACGACCAAATCAACCTGTGAGCCAAATCTGATCATCCCGATTCGCTGTCCAATGGCTACCTCGTCACTTTGCTTGACATAACAGACAATGCTCCTAACCAGGCGTGACGCTATCTGGACGACACCAACTCTAAATGTATCGTTGTCGATGATGGTCGTGACTCTCTCGTTCAGAGTTTCGGATTCTGGCTTGCCTAGGGACTGAAACTTTCCATGGATTCGCTTCTGCAGGACTATTTTCCCACCAATTGGAGAGCGGTTTACATGGACGTTTAATAGATTCATATCTATCCCTACCAGATAGGCGACATTATTGAGTAGGTCGGTGGCGGCTATCTCATCGAGTTTGAACTTTTGTTTCCCCTTAGTTGAAACCAGGGATGAGCCTTTCTCCACCTGGCTCACATAGATGACCTTGCCATCAGCCGGTGAAAGGATCACCTGCTCTGTTTCCAGAGGATGCCTTTCGGGGTCCCGGTAAAATTTAATAAGGATGCCAATAAACAGCATTAGCAGGATTAAACAGAATTCAATGAAGAGTACCATGACCCAGCCTGCTACAGCTATCTGGGAATATATGGCATTAACGATTAACCCGGTAAGCCCGCCAATAACTATGGCGACGGCTATGGCTATTTTCATCTTGATGTGCCATTTCCAAGAAAGTAAAGGCAAGATGATGAAGGCTAGAGCTAGACTAGATACAAAAATCGGCCACATTCTAGAAGCCTCTTTTCTTCCATAAGTAGGGTAGCATCAATATCTCCGCGATGAAAGGTAATGGGTCAGTCAATGACCATACCGCAAAGTGTTTCTTCCCCTTCCAGGAATGAAGATAGTCGGCAAGCTTCATTCTGCCCCTGAATATTTCCCCGGCAGCAGTGGGAATATCGGTCACCAGACGAATCCACTTGATATCCCTGGCATAACTATCCTGTCTAACCTTCTCTCCCAGCATATCCTGGTATAGTAGGTAGGGAAGGTCAACTCCGGCGGCGATAGCCAGAGTATGCCAACCCCAGAGTCGGGCATTTATTTCGAGTAGCTTATACCTGCCATCCCTCGGGTCAAGCATGAATTCGACTTCTGATAATCCGTAGTAACCTATTGCCCCCAGTATCTTTTTGGTTATCTCCTCCAGCTCAGGTTCGTCTACTGTTTCTGCATAGGTGGTGGCATGGCCAAAATCCATCGGGTGCTGTCTGGCTCGTCGTGCCACCACCTTGCCCAAAAAATCCCCATCCTTATAAAACGAGCCAACGGAGAAAAGATGGCTTGAGCCGCCAGGGATAAGTTCTTGTATCATCAGTCGATGTCTGCCGGTAAACTGCTCTGCCTCCGCAAACTCACGAACTAATTCCTGACGACTATCCACACGAATGGCTTTTTTCCTCGTCTGGCTATAGAATGGCTCTTTTACTGACGGTTTAAGGATGACAGGGAATTCTATGTCCAGCTCTTCCACTTCTTCAGCACTCTCCGGGTACAGCGTCCGAGGCACGGGAATGCCAATCTTCTCAGCAAGTTGATAGGTCAGTCTTTTTTCATAGGCAAATTTAACTACATCCCAACACGGCGTCGTAATCTGGTAGTGCTTCCCTAACTGCTCTTTATGTCTGGCTAGAAAACAGACTGTTTCGTCATCGTTGGGGTATACTATCCAACCGTTAATTCTTTCTCTACTGGCCAAATCAGTCATAAACTCTAAAAAG
>CAZWDF010000169.1:0-3193 GCA_964632335.1 uncultured Candidatus Saccharibacteria bacterium
GAATTGTCAATAAAATGATACTGCAGTAATCATGTTCAATGAACTTTTGAGGATATAATTTTGAAATGTGTTTGAGAAATTCCCAAAGATCTTCCGGAACTTCAACCGGAACATCTTTGTTTAATTCCGTATCATATTTTTTTACAGCTCCTAATTTTGAAAGTGATTGCGATAAATACCATATATTGCCGTCAATTTTAAGGTTATCTTTAATTTCAGCTTCGATTTTGTTTAGTTCTAAAATCGGGATATTACTGCAATTATTTTGTTCCTTATACTTATTAATTTTCTCATGAAGACAATTTTTTTCTTGAAGTTTTTTCGTGACATATTTTCCCATGTATAAACGGCTGTTTTTAATATCGCGGATAGTATGAATGTCAGTAGTGCTAACAGGATTAGACCAGTTAGTTTCAACACCACGCTTAAAGCTCTTAAGGTGATCTTTGTGAGTTCGTGTAACAACATATTTTTTCAATTTTTTGTCCCAATAAGTATGCTCTTTAGGATCATAAAAAAAACCATCTTTATATTTTTCTTTTTGCTTTTGGCGATATCGATCTATGTAGCCGTTGTTGTCTAAGATTTGGTTCCAGATGCGGTTGATGTCCTGACAAGGTAGAAAAATATCTGTGATAATATGGAAATGGATATTATAGTTTGATTGTTTTTCGGCTCTCCAAGCATAATTTTTTAAATTATATTGTTGTCTCAGGACTGTTAGAAATGAATTGAGCATTTTATGTTTTATTTCTTTATCATCATGAATTTGCTTTGAAGGCAAAGTAAGAGTTACCATGTTTAACCGGAATGGAGCCCATTGACCAGTAAAGCTGTTATAATAAGATTTTTCTTCCGCTAATAAATAAAGCCAGTCAATAGCATTGTAAAATCGCTGTCGGGCTTTGGCGCTTATGTCCTGGTTTGGTTTGTTGTTTTCAAGATTAAGACAACAATTACATTTGTGCTGATTGTTTTGCATTTCCTCGAGCTTAAGAGCAGCTCTGCAGACGGTGCAAAAAATATATATTCTTTTGCCATTCGCATCAGGTAACCAAGCTTGGAAAAAAGCATCGTCGCCCGGGGGTATGTAATCACCCGGGATAACATTTCTTTGTTTTGGTTTTTTGTATATTACGGAGTATCCAGGTTTGATGGCAATCATATCCGGAATGTTACACGTTTTTTGTTCGCCAAGTGTGTTATTATATATATCACCGTAATATGTTAATGGCATGCTTTCAGGTTGTTTTGAAATCTACTTTGAGTTCTGGAACAATAGACAAGCCAAGTAAGGAGGCGGAACTTTGGGAATTGAGACCAAGTGTCATTATATTAAATTTATTTAATATATATTTTATTTATCTATAATTCCGGGAATAATTGTTTCTTTTTGTTTTAAATGTAATTCGTTGTTTTTAATTTCAAATATAATATTGTTTCGAACGTCATCAGGAAGCGAAAGAATGCAATTTGAAAGTAGCATGAGCGAATTCATTAATTCGGCTTCAGAGGCTTTAAATTTAATGTTGTTTAAGTTAATCCGACTTATGCATGCGGTTAATAATTTAATGTGTTTTTCGTCCATGGTAAAAAAAATTAAAAAGGGTTTATACATTGGTTTAAAAATTCTTCGGCTTCATGTGTACAAATTAAAAGTAAATGACTATCGTTAATCTCTAATTTTATTGTGGCTTTTTTGGTGAAGGGATCTAAATATAAAATGCCGCAGAAACAATTATTACAGGTTGATGTAATAAAATAAACATTTTTGTTGTTGCATTTAAGAATTGGAGAGAGTTTGAAAGAATAAAAATTTTGTTTTTTATTCTTTGGGTAATGTTCTGAAGGTATCATTTTTTTGGGTTTAAAAAAAGAATAATTAATATTGATTATCGTAAAAGATTTTTTTGATGATGTAGTATTCAATTTTAGTAAGTTTTATATAGTTTAAAATAAAAGGTAAAGGAAATAAAACTTTAGTTTTTTTGAGTACAGGTAATACGCTGTGATGGTTATAATATGAGGCAATGAAGTGACTAATTGCAAGGAATTGTTCTTGTAATTCTGTTTTTGATTGCTTTTTATTTTTCATGGTAAGTTTGCGATTTTTTAAATTGAACTTTAAAGAGAACAACGATAAAATTTTTATAGGTTGTTATATTATCGGATTTTTAAATTGTGTTGTTTAAGGAAATTATTTAAAGAAAATCTTTTGTCGTAATTTGACAATGAAAAAAGTTGACCTTGATGATGTGCTTTTTGGAAAAGATAAAAAAAAACTTCTTTTAAATCCGCCGGTTGATCGTTCATCATTTTGCAGATAATTTTTGTGTTGATTTCAATTTCGTTTGCCATATTTTTTTTTTATTTAAGATAGTTTTGAAGTTCGTATTTTGACATAGATAAAATTTTGTCTATAATAAAAGGTATAGTTGTAATCCTTGTATTTTCGATGATTTCGCCGGTTGGTTGTCTGACATGATACCATGCGCTTCTGATGTAGTAGCCTTTTAAAATAAACCTGATTAAACATCTTTCCAAATCAGGAAGAGTAGTTTTAAAAGTGAATAATTTGTTTTTATCTCCGGACGGCGTATCGGCATAAAATTTTACGAACTCGGAAGCGCATGGAGTGTCTTCAATTTGGATTTGCGATAATTGAAAATGTGCATCAGTATCTTTTATTACTGAGTTTATCTCGGCTACGAGTGCACTAAGAATTTTTATTTTTTCAACTTGGGTTTTCATTTTTTAAATGGGTTTATGCGGTGGGTAAAAAAAAAAGAGCGAACCGGGTGCCGCCGGCTCACTCTTATAATTATCTGTTACCCTGGAAGGGTTGTAGATACGAATTGAAGCTTTGAAAAAACTAATATGCGGCACCATATATTTTTTATTTTTCGGTTACAAAATTACATAGAAAATTGTTACGACAATAAAAAAAATGCATTTCAGTAAAACTATTTTGTTAATAGAATTTTCGAAAGTGTCTGAAACGCTGATAGGGTAGGGGAGACGGATGAGCATTTTTTTTTGTTTATGGTGCAAAATAATTAGCGAATAATTTAAAAAAAGCGAAACCAGTACGCTTGTCAATGGCTGTTAGACTGGCAAAATAGTTTAATTGTTTGCTGAGATTTTTTTTAAAAATGGCATAGCCAAAATTATCCCCTTTTTTATTATCTCCTTT
>CAZWDF010000170.1:0-3192 GCA_964632335.1 uncultured Candidatus Saccharibacteria bacterium
TAGAAAGATTACATTAGAGGTGCCGGTAGGATAGTTGTTGTACCCAAGTTCAGGATTTGTCTTTCTTAGTTGGTTCGCATCGTCCCACTTTAATCCCCGCAACACATCTATTTTACCTGTCCGCATTGCCGCTATTCGGGTAGACACATCCGATATAACCAAATACTTGACTTGATCTAGATAGGGTAGTTGATTCTCCGGGTGCACAGGGTCCTTCATCCAATAGTCAGGGTTCCTGGTAAACAATGCGCTACTCCCCCCGACGAAGTCTGTGAAGATGTACGGGCCAGTACCGCAGACATTTCGCCAATCGTTCATGTCTCCGTATTTCTCGATCACTTCATGCGGGTATGTGTATGAAAGGTCGCTGGTGAGCATAAAAGCTCGCGACAACGTGTTCAGGTCCTTCATCTTGATAACAACGGTCCATTTATCAGGTGCGGTTATTGAGTCCACATACTGCTCATATGGGCTATGAGCGTAAAGGTAGGACGTTCGAGTTTGCCAATTGCGCAGCAGTGAATAACACACATCATCAGCTGTCATTGCTCTACCATTTGTCGGAGGCTTGTTTTGGAACACGACCCCCTTGCGGATGTGCCAGATGAGAGTTTTCCCATCAGTCCCAAGCTCCCACCCTGTAGCGAGACACGGAGCAACAACATCGAGTGTGTAATACATAGCGGGGAAAGGAAATGAGCATTCACCCGTGCCCTGCGGTCCTTTTGCCCAGTCTCCGATCTGGAGTGGATCATTCGTAAGCCCCAGGAACACATTCATTCCCGGCATCGTTATAACCTGGTCAGGGGAGGTCGACAAACTACTCTGACTCATAACGAGTATTCCCCCATACTTCGGCTTCTCCAGCGTCTTTTCACCCGGTTTCGAAACCTTTTCCGTTGGCTTCGTCTCACTGGGCGTTTGTGTTGGGGCTGTCGTCTGGATCGTCGGCGTTGGGGTGCCTGTTTGAGTGGGTGTTGTCCGAGCACACGAACTGGTCAGTAGTAGCACCACAATCGCGAAACTCACGATCAACCATAAGACCCTTGTTTTCATCTTTGCGACTCCTTTATGCTTTACTCCGAGGTCGTTACGTTGCGCAATTAACCTCTACTGCAAATATCATCTATTTAGTGCGTCATCAACGCACCCCCGTCAATATTTATCGCCTGTCCATGTATATATTCGGCCTTTGAAGAAAGCAAGAATAGAATAACATTGACTACATCCTCCACCATACCCACCCTACCTAGTGGGGGTGGCCGACCGCCACCTTTCCCGAAAATTTTAGTGACAGCTTCCTCGACAGCTGAGCCTCCTTTGGCTGGTCTACCCCAACGCACCCCGTAGGCATCCTCAATAGCCTGCTCTTCGCTTAAACCTAGTTTCATCCCTTCCCATATCCCATATCCCATGCTTCCCCAGGTAGCGATAAGACCCAGGCAGACAGCATTCACATTTATATTGTGGCGTCCAACCTCGTTCGCTAAGACCTGTGTGAGACCTAGCAACCCGAACTTAGAAGCAGAATAAGCGGCTCTGCCTGGAGCTCCCATTTTACCTGCCATGGATGAAATATTCAGGATTTTGCCTCCTTGACCTCGCTTGATCATCTGCGGTAAAACCGCCTTACATAGCAGAAATGGCGCTGTCAAGTTGACATTGATAGTTTTCCGCCACTCTTGCTCTGGGAAATCTACAACGGATGGTGTACCCGTATCCTTAGAGAGTACCGCTGCGTTGTTTACCAAAATGTCTATCTTGCCAAACTCATCCAGTGCTCTCTCCACTAACCGAGTGATTTCCCCGCTATCACTTAAATCAGCGGTAATAGCGAGTCCCTTGCTTCCATTAGCCTCGATTTTTGTGACAACACTATTGAGGCCTTCCCAACCTTCTTCCTTATCCCAAGGATCAATCTTCTCAGGACTCTTATGGATATCGGTTACAACCACGTTAGCACCCTCTCGAGCCAACCCAAGAGCTATGCCACAACCAACTCCCCTCTTGTTTGACACTCCCGTAACCAAAGCTACCTTACCGCTCAGATCATACATTCTCCTCTCCTTTTCATTATTAGTTAGCACGCGTTTTAGCATCGACACCAAGTTCTAGGCAAAGACCAACTCAATTTTCTCTTTTTCACTGTTCCATAGCGCTCCAATCCTGCTCGCAATATTGGGTCGAGGATATCTCTCAGTCCATCCCCAAGCATGTCAATTCCGTATCCCACAAGAACCAGCGCTAGGGCCGGGCTACAAGGCCAGCCAGGGAGCCTATGTCATGCACCTACGCCCACTGTCACTAAGCATGGTGCCCCAACTGGGAGCAGACAGAAGAACCCCAAATCCAAGAAAGCTCAAAACGTAAATGCGCATATTATCCCAGATGCAAGTGCGCACGTTATTCCCCCCCCCCCCGCTTTGCATAGATCTCCTTCCACTAAGGAGTGCACTAGTTTTGAGGCCCCTCTTCCCAATGGAATAAAGCCCTTCTCTTTATATCCCTAGGTTTCTTAGGCCGCACACTGCATAGTTTTGTCCAACTATGAAGGCAGCTTCGTCCGATACCAGAAACACTACCATGGCTGCTATGTCTTCAGGCTTCCCCCTCCGACCAAAGCCGGTCGATTTCATCATTTCCTCACTCCTTGGGCTTTGGGCAGTTAGTCGGGTGTGGATCGGGCCAGGAGAAACACAATTGACATTTATCCCATAGGAAGTCACTTCTTTAGCCAGTGCCATGGTGAAGGCAATAATACCACCCTTAGCTGCAGAATAACTAGTTGCTCCTCGCTCGCCCACCATCCCAGCGCAAGAAGAAATGTTTACAATCTTGCCGCTTCGCCTCTCAATCATATGGTTAATTACTGCCCGAGTGCAATTACGCACTCCTCCAAGATTTACACCGAGTACGTAGTCCCAGGCCTCTTCCGTAGATTCATGAAAGAGCCCACCACGAGCCACCCCAGCATTATTAACCATTATGTCTATCTTGCCAAACTCCTTCAGTGCCGCCTGAGCCATTTGCTTTGTCTCTTCTACATTGGCCACGTCCACTTTCATCGCAATTGCTTTCCGACCTAATGTTTTAATTTCCTTAACAACTTCATCTGCTGCCTCCGTCTCTATATCAGCCACAACCACATCAGCCCCCTCTTTGGCCAACGCAAGACCAATTGCTCTTCCAATC
>CAZWDF010000171.1:0-3190 GCA_964632335.1 uncultured Candidatus Saccharibacteria bacterium
AGACCCCATAGTTCGAGTCAATTGGTCATTCTCAGCTGAAGCCTTATCGTACCTATCCCTTTCTATAGTAGCTATCTCACTTAACCCCATGTCTACATACATAGACTTGTACTCTGGAAGAATTGGAACTTGATACTGATTCATTATTGTTTAGGTAAAAGGTCTAGCAATCCACTCACTGCTTTGTAATAATCTGCGTAAGTTGCAGTTTTTCCAGCTGCCTTAGCTTTTTCTTCTGCAATTTGCCAAGCTTTTTTATTTATGGCTTGCATATCTACCCCATAATGGTCTTTTTCTAAGCTGGTATTTCCATAAATAGCTTTAGCTTTTTGTTGGTCTTTGTAGAAATTTAATGCATCACTTACCGTAGTTCCTATTGCACCTGCTATCAATCCAGGTTTTTGTCCCTCAAAGCTGGCTCTGGCAGAATTTAACGCAAGTTCGTTTTCAATTTGAGCATTTTTTGCTGCAGCATTGAATTTTTTTACTTCAAGATCATTTGACTGATTCAATTCAGCTTCAGTTGCAGCTAAGTTTATATTACTAGCCATAACCCCTCTTTGAGCAGCTTCAATCTCTTGCATAGCTCTATTATATGCTATTTGTCCTTGGGACATGTCCCCAGGTCCTGCCCCTCTATATCTGGCATCATCTAATAGAGCACGGTAACCACTCATTGCTGCATTTGTAAATGCTTCATTATTATTTCTTCCAAGAGCAGTAAATTGCGCAGAAGAAAGTTGAGCTGCATTTGGAACAGACAGGTTCTCATAAGGATTTTTAGCAAGACCAAGAGCTAAAAGTTGTCCAACCCCTCCTAAACCTGCAGCAATAGAAGGTCCATATTTTCCTAAAAATTGTTCAGTCTTAGATTTTTCACCTACAGCTCTTTGTGTTTTTCCAGTTTCTTCTACAGATGCGTTAGTATATCCTGCTCCAGGACCATATACTGAAGCGTAATCAGTTAAAGGTCCATTCATACCATACCCAGGCCCATTAACTGAGGCATAAGTAGCTAATGGTCCATTAGGATTGTATGCAGCTGCTGGGGCAGTAATAGGTGTTGTAACAACAGGAACTTGTGCTGGTGCTCCTCCTGCACGAGTCAAACCTCTTTGAGCATTTAAGTAGTCTCTAAGATTTGTGAATCCTGCAGCTTTTATTTGCTCTGGAGTTACAATTGGAACAGAAGGCTTATTTACTCTTTTTGTAGCATTATAAGCTGCAGCCTCTTTTTCTGCATCTGCAACCATGTTAAATGGAGTTCCAACTTGATACTTAGGTAACCCTCCTCCACATTTCTTCTGAGGTAAATCATTGTATTCAGAAGGTTCTTCTTTACTTGCAAGATCTTCCTGTAAATCTTTTAGTTGATTTACTTTTTCTGGATTATTTTTTACCATTAAGTATAGTTCAGCCATACTCTTACCTTTATACTTTAAATGGTCAGACCACACGAAGTCTCCAGGAGCAAGGTATTCATCTTCTCCACCTTCTTCATGCCTATCTCCCTTAATCAGTTTAACTCCTCCTCCATTACGCATGATTATTTCTCCACGTTCTAATTCTGCATTAGGTTCTTGATAACTACGAAGACCTCCCATTTTATATTTATTGGGGGCCTCCATTTTCTTAGGATCCACAGTAGTAGGAATTCTTCCGCTAGGACCTACAAAATTAGGGTCAAGTTCTTCTCCAAGTTCATACTCTGCATTTTTAGGCAATGGCATTCCTCTATCCCTCATCCCTAATAAAGTGTCTCTTGTGTCAAACTTTACATCATTTGGAACTGGGTATCTTTTTTTATCTGCAAAAGGGTCGTTATACAATTGTGGCCCTTTCATAGTGCCAACATAAGGTATAGTATCATACTGTAATGCATAAGAAGGTTTTGAATAAGTTCCAAGTTGTTGTTTAGGTAAATTCTTCTTATTTCTCAACGGTTCTTGCTCTCTTGCTTTTGATCTGTACCTAAAAGCCCAGTCAGAACCTGGCTCAGAAAAGTAATTGGACGTACTTTTTGTTTGGTTTTCCCTTGCAGAATTCACGTTATTTAAATAACGCTCATCTATAGGGTCTGGGTTTTGTCCTGGAAGCAAAGACGACAAAGAACCGTATGTTTTTGTAAAAGCTTCTGCCAAATGTGCATCATCTGCAGAGCGTGATTGTGGCCGAACTATTGACTCATAGGAATCAAATTTCAATGTTCTTGGGTCATTCAACATAAGAGTGTCCGAAGGAGATTTTCTTCCTCCTTGCATAGATGGTGTTGATAGGTAATCTTGAAAAGGAGTTTTTCCACCTGCTTTAGTTACCCACCTAGTGTTTGCTCCAGGAGTAGTATTGTTTATAAATCTAGGGTCTGAGTAATATTCTGGACCATTATACCCTTCTTTACGTCCAACATAAGTTGAACCTGGATCTTCCCAAGCTATTTCAGCTGTTTGCCGGCTTTCTTGTGAACCAAGTTGATATTTTGGCATTCTTCCTCCGTATTTTCCCCGTCTAAGTTCTTCTCCAGTTCCTCCAAAGCTTGATTGTTCTGCTCCACTCATAGCTTTTTGATTTTGGTAAGTTAGTTCTCTTTCTTCCATACCTGCTGTCCAAACTGCATCATTAATTCCAGCAGCTATTTGTCCTACAAAAGGTATAAAACTTAATCCTGTAGATGTTGAATCTTTAGAAATTTTTTCTTCAGCTATAGCTCTTACGTGAGCTATATCTTGACTTACCATATTTGGGTCAAAACTGCCTTTATACACATTAGAACTTTCTAATTGTGACCCTTCTTTTTTACCAAGATTTAAAATCTTGTTTGCGGCCTCTCCTCTTAAATAATTGTTGTATCCAGTTTGAGAAGTTTGAATATTTTCAATTGTTTCATTTGCATCCATAACTGTTCCAGTAATACCAGTTGCAAGATTTGCTGCAGCTCCTATATACCCCATTGCTGATGCACCACCTCCACCACCTTCAGTTTCAGGTTTTATTTCAGTTTTTACTTTATCTTTAGGCATAACTGAAGCAGAAGAATATCTTTGAGGAGAAGATATAGCTGGATCAAATGAACTAAATCCTGTGTAAGGATTAATAGTAGGAGTTGCAGTTAATCCTTGAGAACCAATTTGATATTTTCTTAAAGTCTTTTTCATCGTATATAAGCTTTTACTTCGGAGTTAACTGCGAGCAA
>CAZWDF010000172.1:0-3184 GCA_964632335.1 uncultured Candidatus Saccharibacteria bacterium
CCTTCTGTCCTATCATCTCCAGCAGGGCGATGTCCTTGGAATCTTTAGCAGCCTGCCACAACTCGTCGGTTATCTCTCCCCGCCGGGCCAGCGGCAGCAACCTGATTAGTTTGCTCCTGCCTACGGTCAGCAGTTCCGCCGAAGGTTTGTTCATCTTGACGGCATAATACTTCCAGATATTGGCACAGTTGCAGGCCCAGGTGTATGAGCTGCCCGAAGTCGGCCATTGTATTTGTCGGTGAGCTGGGGACTCAATCCACCCCTTGAAGTCGTTAGCCGCTTCTCCCCAGAGAGCGTTTTCCCTTACTTCATGGAGTAGGGAGCCGATATGGAAGTAGGACTTCTCGCTGTCCAGGGTCAAGACAGCAAGGGATTCCTCTATCTCCAGTAGCCTGCCTTCTCGTGCTGTAGGCGCTTGTACTACTGTGGTCATTTCGGAATCCCAACTCCGTGTTTCATGTCCAGTTCGTCCAATTCTTCTAGGCTCACATAGTTCTGTGATCCGTCTAGTGGTCGCTTGAAGTATCCTGTTATCATCCCAGGTTGGTTCTCTTTCACTACAGTTACCAATTCCCATCCCTCGCGACCAAGTTCTAGCCAATCCCAATCCCATCCCGCCATACGATATTCCCACTTAACCATCAGTCTCCTCCAAAATTGTAGCGCTACGATTTTGCTTCCTCCATCTCGCATTCGTTGACCGGCCACCTGATGTCACAGTGAATGCAATAGAGACTTTCCCGGAAGGAAACATACCTGCTGCGGTAGACATCGGGCCACAGTTGCTCTCTCCCTAGCAGACATCCACACTTCGGGCATGTTGCGTTAGCCGTTATGGGTTCTGCCATTGCTCTCCTCCTTCACCTTTCGCAGAACTTGATTTAGCAGACAGCTCCATTCCCCTGCAGCCTCAGCAGCAGCAGCAGAATAAGCCTCAGCAGCATCAGTAGCAGCACTAGCAGCAGCATAAGCAGCAGCATCAGCAGCAGCAGCAGCAGCAGCAGCAGCACTAGCAGCATTAGCAGCATAAGCAGCATCAGCAGCAGCAGCACTAGCAGCATAGGCAGACTTACTACTGCGGTCACTTCCGTCTAGCCATCTGTCTGCCCATCTGTTCCAGGCTGCATCCTTGGAAGTGAGCCTGGCTATCCTGATGGCCACCTCTACCCGCTGCTCTATAGTGAGTACGGGTAAGGGTGCTTCCTCAATGGTAGTACACTCCTTGACCCCTACCTTTGTGCCGTCATCAGCGACCACTTGCCGCACACGGCACTTCCAGAGTTTGGCTGTGACAAGGTTGAACTTGCCCTGGATAGGGTTCATAAACACAGCCTTCAATGGGGAGTCATAGACGTGGATAACGTCACCAGTACATAGAGTGCTTCCCGCTCCTTGTGCCTTGTGAGTGGCGCCCTCTCCCCACTGGGTGCCACCATAAGTGCAACCATTCGCATCCGTGAGCTTGTAGTAGGTCACTTCTCCTCCTTCTTTACCTCTCGCAGGACTCGATTGAGCCGCGCACCAAACTCGGCAGCAGCAGCAGCACTAGCAGCATTAGCAGCATAAGCATCAGCATCAGCAGTACGAGCAGCAGCAAAGCTGCGGCCACTCCCGTCTAGCCATTTGTCAGCCCATTTATTCCATTCTTCAGATTTGGAGAAGGGCCTGGCTATCCTGATGGCTATCTCTATTCTGTGCTCCCTGGTGAGTACAGGTAAGGGCATTTCCGAGATGGTAGTGCACTCCTTGACTCCCACCCTCGTGCCGTCATCAGCGACCACTTGCCGCACACGGCACTTCCAGAGTTTGGCTGTGGCGAGGTCAAACTGACCCTGGGTAGGGTTCATGAATACAGCCTTAAGGGGAGAATCGTAGACGTGGATAACACCATTAGAACACAGAGAATTGCCACTACCTTGTGCTTTGTGCATAACCCCCTCTCCCCATTGGGTATCCCCACTAGTGCGGCTATTTGAGTCAGTAAGTTTGTAGTAGGTCACTTTTCCTCCCCCTTCAAATCACAATACTTGTGCATCTTGTCATTCCACACAAGTTTGACTACTCCAGTTCTGCCAATCTGCCTGATTTTGGCAATGCCGATATAGAGAATGCCTTTATCCTTCGAGGGGTCGCTCAATTCGGGACGCCACAACAAGAGCACAATGTCCGCGTCTTGCTCTAAGCTCCCGCTCTCTCTTAAATCAGCCAGTCCAGGGCGTTTGTCTTCCCTGCCTTCGGCGTTGCGGTTCAACTGTGAAGCTGCCAGGACAGGGATATCCAGTTCGCGAGCCAGGGTCTTCAGATTGTTCGAGATATAGGCTACGCGCTCCCTCAAGGTATCCCCGGCCTTGCGTTCTACGCTGTCCCGCAGGAGTTGGAGATAGTCCACCACAATCAGGTCAAGACCTTTGGTTTCATGCAGCGTTCGAGCCTTGCGAGTGATAGAGTCGGTGCTGACCTTGCCCTCCAGGAAATATAGTTGTCTACCGCTAACATCAGCCACAAGCTGGTGGATGGCTCCCCATTCTTCGCCTGTGAGTTGTCCTGTGCGCTGTTTCTCCACACTAATGCCCGTGCTCATAGCAATATCCCTTTCGTCATACTCCGCCAGGGACATTTCGGCAGAAGCTATGAGTATGGACTTGTGGCAGTTGTAAAGGGCCACTTCTTGCATCCATTGGGACTTACCTACCCCCGGTCTGGCTCCGATAATGACCAAATTGCCGCCGTGCATACCGCCCACGAATCTATCCAAGTCGGTATAGCCGAATTTCAGCACCTTCTGTTTGCCCTCTCGCCGACTGGCTACCATCTCCAGCATCCGCCTGGCGTGTTCCTCTGGAGTAACAACGTCATTCTTCTCTTGCGGCATCAGTTTGGAGATGAGGTCTACTGCCTTGGTGTGCAGGGTTGCGCTATCGTCATCTCCCTGATAGGCCATCCCCGCAATCTGGCCTCCGGCAGTAATCAGCCGACGGCGAAAGGCAGTTTGTCGCACTATGTCGGCATAATAGGCAGCATGGATAGAAGTCGGAACCACACTCACGGCCTGGGAAAGATAAGCAACACCTCCCACGTCTTCGAGATGCCCTGCTTTGGCCAGGGCTTCGGCAACGGTTATCTGGTTGATACCTTCGCCGAGTTTGAGCATGGACTCATAGCACCAGCGGTTGCGCTCGTCATA
>CAZWDF010000173.1:0-3170 GCA_964632335.1 uncultured Candidatus Saccharibacteria bacterium
CACGGTCAGCGTGGGCTGGGGTTCTGGCGGCTGGGGTGGTATCACAACTGGCTACACATCTACGGGTTGGGGTTCTCCTGCCCCTGCCGGTGTGGGCCTTGGTACGCAGTTGCGCCTCTGGAGCCAGTCAAACTACGGGCAGGACTTGATCTTCAACCCCCGTGGCGGTGCGCTGTACTACTGGGCGGTCGATCCCAACCCAAATATATACAACCGTGGCGTTTTGTTATCCGGTGGCGATACGCCTACCATCTGCAACTATGTCATGGTTTCGGACGCTTCGCGCTTCGTCATCGGCTTTGGCGTGAACGACTACAGTTCTGCAACACAAAACCCCCTGCTGGTGCGTTGGTCAAATCAAGAGGACTACACCGACTGGACCCCTGCGGTTACCAATCAGGCAGGTAGCTACCAGCTTAGCCACGGCTCGGCCATCATCACGGCGCTGCAAGCCCGTCAAGAGATTTTGGTCTGGACTGATGCGGCGCTGTATTCCATGCAGTACCTTGGCCCCCCATACGTTTGGGGCTTTCAGATTCTGGCTGACAACATCTCGGTGGCAGGGCCAAACTGCGTGGCGACAGCCAACAATATCACCTACTGGATGGGTGTGGACAAGTTCTATATGTACTCTGGTCGGGTGGAGACGCTCCCCTGCACGCTGCGCTCATATGTGTACAACGACATCAACATGTCGCAGTCGTTCCAGTTCTTCTCTGGGACCAACGAGGGCTTCAATGAAGTCTGGTGGTACTACTGCTCGGCCAACTCGACCGTCATTGACAAGTACGTCATCTACAACCACCTTGAGCGCACTTGGTACTACGGCACGATGAACCGCACTGCTTGGCTCGATAGCGCCCTGCGGGTGCAGCCAATGGCAACAACGCCAAACGCCCAGCTTGTGTATCACGAGACTGGTGTGGATGACGGCACAACCAACCCACCTTCGCCCATCGTTTCGTATGTGCAGTCTTCGGACTTTGACATTGGGGACGGCCATAACTTTGGCTTCGTCTGGCGGATCATTCCGGACGTGACCTTTGACGGCTCCACGGCTATTGCCCCTACGCTGGACTTCACTGTGCGGCCCCGCCAGTTTCCCGGTTCCAACTACGGCGCGTCAAATAGCCCAGAAGTCTCCAGCACCCAGTCTTATGCAGGGCAGCGTACGTACAACGTGCAGCAGTTTACCGAACAGGTCTATGTGCGTATCCGAGGCAGGCAGATGGCGTTCAGGGTCGGCTCCGACACGCTCGGCACGCAGTGGCAGTTGGGCGTCCCCCGCATTGAGATCAGGCCGGACGGTCGCCGATGAGCAACCCCCTCTTCAAAGCGCCGTTACTGCCAATCGCTCCGGTCGAGTACGACCAGCGGTTTATGAATGCGTTCACCAATGCCTTGCGCTTGTACTTCAACCAACTGGACAACCCCGGCGCGTTGCTGGCAGCTACGCAAGCCGTCAACAACAAAATCTTCCCTGCGCTCAGTTTCAGCCAGCCGGACCCAACGACCCCCGGCGCACTGCGTATAAGTCTGCCGACACAGGTAGATCAGGCAGCGGGCAGGCTCAAGACTGGCGACGTTTACTACGACACCACGACATTTGTGTTAAAGGTAGCCCCGTGATACCATCAAATAACCCCCGTTTTCAGAGGCAACCATGAAACAAACCGCACAAGGACTTGCTGCGTTTGGCCGAGGCCCAGACTCTATGCTGGTACACATGGCCCCGAGCGAAGTCGAGGGTCTGCAATCTCTTGCCAAAGCACACGGCGGCTCCCTGACGCTTAACCCAGATACCGGCTTGCCAGAGGCAGGCTTTTTGTCGTCTATTTTGCCGATGGTTATTGGTGCGGGTTTGACCGCTGCATCTGGTGGAACACTTACCCCTTTGATGGCCGCAATGATGACTGGTGGTGGTTACGCCGCCGCTACTGGTAGCCTGAAAAAAGGTCTGATGGCTGGCTTCGGTGCCTATGGTGGCGCTGGTCTTGGCGGGGCTTTGGCTGGTGCTGGGGCACAAGGTTTGGCAACTGCCGCTATACCGACTGTAGATGTTGGGCAAGCAATGGCTGCTGGTGCTGGTGATGCTACGGCTAACCTTGCGGCAAACGCAACGGTGCCGACTGGGATATCAGGTGGTCTATCCAACATGGGTGCAGGCATCCAAGGTCTTGGCTCCGAAGCTGGTCGCACTGCCTTTATGCAAAATATAGGTGGGGCCAAAGGCTTGGGCATGGCCGGACTCGCGGCAGCTTCTCCTATGTTGATGGACACAACCACCAAACAGCCAGAAATTAATACTGACGCAAGTATGGGTCAGCGATACAGCTACTCCCCCGGCGCAACAAGCCCAACCCCAACTCCCGATGTCCCCGGATACGGTGCGCAGGACCAGAACTTTGCCCGGGAGCAGATGTATTTCAAACCCCAGTACGCAAAGCTCAGCGATGAGGCGGCTCGGTCTATGTATGGTTTTGCTGCGGGTGGTCCAGTCGAAGCTATGTCAAACGCCAATGCGCTCGGTGCCAGCACCGGGTTCCCGCAGTCGGACATCCGCACAGGCGCTTACTCCAACCCGTTTCAGCAGCCGATGGGCCAGAACGTGGTTACCGGAGCCCAAGACGCAGCGGTTGATCCATACACGGGGCAGGCGCAGTTTGCCAAAGGCGGTGGCATCTCCAATCTCGGTGATTACTCTGATGGCGGCAGGCTCCTGCGCGGCCCCGGCGATGGCGTTTCGGACAACATCCCTGCCATGATTGGCAAGAAGCAACCCGCTCGGCTCGCCGACGGTGAATTTGTTGTGCCTGCTCGCATAGTCTCTGAACTTGGCAACGGCTCGACTGAGGCTGGTGCCCGTAAGCTGTACGCCATGATGGATCGGGTGCAGAAGTCTAGGGGTAAGACAGTAGGCAAAGGCAAGGTAGCAACTAACAGTCGCGCTGAAAAACACCTCCCAGCATGAACATGTTTCTTGTCCCGGTCGGGCAGGTGTATACGGTGCTCACACCGCTGCTGCCTTACTTGCTGGAGTCTGCGGAGTGGACTAAAGGTCGCGCTAATGCCGACGATTTAATTCGGCTTGTTGTTACTGGACAGATGCAGTTGTGGGTGGTTATGGACGAAAATACAGTCCTT
Organism: uncultured Candidatus Saccharibacteria bacterium; assembly: GCA_964632335.1. Lineage (GTDB taxonomy): Bacteria > Patescibacteriota > Minisyncoccia > Minisyncoccales > CAZWDF01 > CAZWDF01. The sequence continues at coordinate 3,145 of CAZWDF010000173.1, forward strand.
GGGCACACCATCACAGAAATTAAGCA
>CAZWDF010000174.1:0-3154 GCA_964632335.1 uncultured Candidatus Saccharibacteria bacterium
CACTAGATGTTCCTATATCCTCAACATCTATTGCATTTGATGTTGCTAATAACGTGTCACCTACGCTTGATGTTCCAAATGTTCCACTATGAGAATATATTACAGCATAACAATCCCCAATTGGAGATCCAACTTTATAACCATGGAATACTACTTGTGATAGAAAACCACCAGTTGATAGGAACGATTGTGCACATATTGGAATAGTTGGTGTGGTGAAAGACCCACCAGTAACTTCTTCATCAAAATAATCATCTACTTCAGTTGCGGTAGAAGGTGGTATAGATGGAGATGGAGATTCACTAGGTGATTCAGATGCAGAAGGAGATAGGGATGGTGATTCACTTGGTGATTCTGAACCACTAGGAGAAGCCGATAGAGACTCACTAGCAGACTCTGACCCACTTGGAGAAGCTGAAAGGGAAGGTGATCTAGACTCACTACCACTTGGGCTCTGAGATTCGCTTGGAGAAGGGCTTATCGAAGCCGAAGGGCTTTGAGAAGCACTAGGTGATAGAGATATAGATGCACTAGGAGAGAATGATATAGATGCACTTTGTGATAAACTGGCTGATGGAGATGCTCCTATCTCATCGCCCCAGTTAAAACCACCTTCGTCTGTAAAATCAAACCCAGTATCATCCTTAAATATAAAGGATGGGCTAGGAGATACGCTAGCAGATGGTGTCCTAGATGGGGAGGGAGATACAGAAGCACCACCAGTAGGTGATGGAGAAGGTGATTCGCTCTTGGAAGCGGATGGAGAAGCTGATGCTGATACACTTACTGATGGTGAAGGACTTTCACTAGCCGAAGGGCTAGGTGATACCGATGCACTTACACCCTGTTCCTGGAGTAGTAAGTCAGCATCTTCCTTTAATATATGGAATCCATCCTCTTTCAGTATGCCAAAACCAACTGAAGGAGAAGGAGAAGGGCTAGGGCTTACAGATGCAGATTTAGTGGCAGACGGAGAGGGAGAAATTGATGCAGATGCAGTTACAGATGGAGAAGGACTCTCACTCAAAGAAGGAGAAAGAGATATAGAAGGAGAAATACTTGCAGATTTGGACGAACTAGGACTTATACTGGCTGATGGAGATAGACTTATAGACGCTGAAGTTGTGGGAGATGGACTAAGACTTATACTAGCAGATCCTGATACACTTGGGCTTGGGCTTAAAGAGGCACTAACTGTCACACTAGGTGTGGAAGAGGGAGAAGCACTAAACGAGCCTAGAAGTATATGATCTCCATCTTCTTTTAAGATAGCATCACCATCTTCTTTCAACAGAACAAATGCACTTGGTGATGGAGAAGTACTAGCGGAAGTTGTTGGTGAAGGGGATACGGATGCTGATGGGCTTAAACTTATTGAAGGGGATATTGATAATGAAATAGAAGCTGACTTAGAAGCAGAAGGTGAAGGAGAAGGAGATGCACTTGGGGTAGCTGATGGTGAAGTTACTGTTTCCCTTAAAGCAACTGCAGTAGCTAATGCATCATCTGCTTCCTGTGTCCAACCAGCGGTTACATCTGCTGTCCCTATGGTATCATATGTATATACACCACAAGTTGAAGAACCGATATCAACTTCTGTTCTCGTTGTCCATCCAGCTAATGGAGTAATATTTGCAACATCATAATGACCTGAATGAAAAGCTATAGCACAGAAAGAAGATCTACTATCTAATTGTAATGTACAAGATGGATTTTCAACGCTTGTGCTATTTATTGTAGCATCTTGGTCTTGGACTTTTATATCTCCGCTACCAAGAAGAGTTATACATGAAGCAACCTTATATGTGCTACCACTTACGGTAACTTCTACTGTCTGTGTTCCAGATTGTACTCCCGTACCTAAAAAATATGTATAAACTACACCAATTTCCCCACTTAACTGAGTATTTGGAGAAGAATAAAGTTCTGTTAATGCTAAACCACCATAGGTTACTCCCTGTACTTGGTCAGTAGCACTATCTGCTTGAACGATAAATACAAGAACTCCAGCAACACCACTGGATGCCGCATAATGCGGGAAACTTATAGTTCCAGTGCCTCCTGCATTATATGTTTTATCGTATGTTATAGCCAATGTAATCCCCTATGGAGTTATAGTCCATGTGCCAGAGATACTTTCAACTTTCCAATAAACAGTGTCTATACCAATTAAACATATGTGATCCCTTAATGCACCAGATGAATATATTGTATTTCCTGCTCCCCCTATTGTTGTATAGACTATTCTATCTGTCCCATTGGGATCAATAATAAGTGATCTTGCGTATAATGTATTACCGAAGCAAACCCTCTTACCAGTTGGGTCTGCTGGTAATTGCCAGGTTGTATCATGGTCATCTGCATTGATGTATGTTCCACCATCGGTTGTTAGAAGAACTGGGTTCCAGTCAACTGTCTTAGTAATCCTTTCCTTATACATATTAACAAAAGACTGTGCATGTATCAATGGAGAAGTACTAGTTCCAGAACCTCCGCTAGATACAGCCCATGATAATACCATATTAGCTTCCGTAGGCCCAGCATTAGGATATTGACCCTCGTAAGAAGCTCCTGCTGCTACCGAAGCTGGCCCTCTTTGTCCAGCACCATCAGTATCAGTACTATTGGCTTCATAGTAGAATGTTCTACCAGCTACTCCAGATTCTTTAACAACTTCCATACCCTTGAATGAAGGACGAAGTAGTATCCACCTCTTGGTACCACCATAAGCACTACCACCTGAGGATGCTAAGTTAGGAGTTATAACTGTAGGAACAGCTTCTGTTGCTCCAGATGCATCTTCTAATCGGTATATATAGAATTCTTGGTATCCAGATACGGTATTATCGAAAACGATAAACGCTCCATCACCATCGTTAACAGTGTCAGCTGTGACACCATCAAGACAGTCACCACCACCAATTAGACAATTACGCCATATTAACTTAGCAGCATCTACAGGAAGTGCAAATAACATGATAAATGCCAATACTAATAAAATATATTTCATTGAACCACCTCTTTTAGAAAATCTTTAAATCTATCTTTAGTAACTCCCCAGCTAGGTATTTCGTCAGCCAACGTCCAACCTTCACAATACTTCTTATTTCTGAATAAATCCTGACTAAATCTACTAGGAGTTAAGTTTTTATCA
>CAZWDF010000175.1:0-3143 GCA_964632335.1 uncultured Candidatus Saccharibacteria bacterium
AGATGACCCCCGGTCCTTTTTGGTGTATGATAATGGCATCGTCAAGGCGTTGAAACGACCGTAAATCAGACCCGCCGAGACGGAGCAGGCTATACCTAATGAGTACGCGCGGGAGTGAAAACAGGGTTCTGGTTACTGGTGCCGGCGGCTTTGTTGGCAGCCACCTGGTTGAGCACTTGGTCGGGCTGGGGGCCAGGGTGAAGGCATTTGTCCGGTATAACTCAAGAAACGATTGGGGGCTACTTGAGCTCTTGCCTAAAGAGAGGCTTGATGAAATTGAGGTAATAACCGGCGACCTAAGAGATAGCCATGCCGTCCATGACGCCGCCAAAGGTGCGGATACAGTCTTCCATCTGGGTTCTCTAATTGCCATTCCCTACTCTTACCTCCATCCCAGAGAAGTCATTGAGACAAATGTGATGGGCACACTAAATGTCTTGATGGCGGCGCGTGAGATTGGCGTCCAACGGGTCATTCATACCTCGACCAGTGAGGTCTATGGCACAGCGCAGTATGTCCCCATCGACGAAAACCACCCCCTGCAGGGCCAGTCTCCGTATTCGGCCAGTAAGATAGGCGCTGATAAGATTGCCGAGAGCTTTCACCGCTCATTCAATCTGTCGGTGGCCACCATCAGACCGTTCAATACCTACGGGCCGCGACAGTCCGCCAGAGCCGTAATCCCCACCATAATCAGTCAGGCGTTAACCGGGAAGAAGGTATTCTTAGGCTCCCTCCGTCCGAAGAGAGACTTCACCTACATAGATGACATAGTTGAGGCCTTTGTTCAGGTAGCCCAATCCCCCGAGGCGATAGGCCGGGTGATAAATATCGGCTCGAATTTTGAGATTGGCATCGGTGAACTGGCCAGTAAGATTATTTCTTTGATGGGTAGAGATAAACAGGCGAAAATCATTTCCGAAACCAGTCGCAAGAGGCCGGCAGATAGCGAGGTAGAGAGACTGTGGTGTGATAATACTCAGGCCAAGCGCTTGCTGGGATGGGAGCCGAAGGTTTCTCTGGATGCCGGGCTCAAGCGCACGATAGAATGGGTCTCAAACAACATCAGGTATTACAAGCCGGGGGTTTACAATCTGTGAGGGGGGCTAAATGAAGGCTGTTATTCTTGCCGGAGGACAGGGGGCCAGATTAAGACCTCTTACCGAGGCTCTACCCAAGGCCATGCTGCCCATCGGCACCAAGCCGGTACTGGAATTACATATCAGCTACCTCAAGAAATATGATTTTGATGAGGTGGTACTAGCCATCAACTATCTGAAAGGGAACATCATACATTACTTCCGGGATGGTAAGAGCCTGGGCGTTAAGGTCAGCTACTCTGAGGAAAAATACCCTCTGGGCACGGCGGGCGCGATAAAGAAGGCGGCACAAAATTTTAAGGATGCTTTCAAGGATACCTTTGTGGCCATGGTCGCCGACGGGCTGGCCGATATAGACTACCACGCTCTGTTAGAATTTCACCGGAAGGCCAGGGCTATTGGCACTATGGTCATATTTGAGAAGAAGCTTACCATGCCCTACGGACTGGTGAGCCTGGATGTGGACCAGGACAACATGATTTTGGACCTGGCGGAAAAGCCGGAGGTTTCGCTTAGTGTCAACACTGGTATTATTGTACTGGAACCGGAGAGTCTGGACTATATGGAGGAGGATGAATTTTTGCGCCTGCCTGACCTCTTCTTGAGGTTAAAACGGGCTGGCAAGAAGACTGTGGCTTACCGGCATCCTGGCAACTGGGTGGATATCGGGCAGAATATCGAGCAGTATTTGCTGACCAACCGGCAGATTATGAACCGGGAAATCTTATTCTCTGAGGCTTTGACTGAAGTAATCTTTGGGCCGAGGGAGGCCGGAGGTGACTATGAAAATTGAAGGTGGCGGCGAAGGAAGCTTCAGAACTAGCGCCGAGCAGAACGCCGCCAGAGACTATGCCAAAGCCTTTGCCAATAGTCTGGATAGCATCGAGATAAAGCTGGAAAGTTTTACCAAGTATGTGCGGCAACAGAATCTTACCCGGTTTCTAGCCCGGTACGAAATCTTCAAGCAGGTGTTGGATGTAAAGGGTTCGGTAATCGAGTGTGGTGTGCTCCGGGGCTTTGGCATTATGGCCTGGGCACAGTTGAGCTCGATACTGGAGCCGGTCAATTTGACCCGGCGCATATATGGGTTCGATACATTTAGCGGTTTTCCTTCCGTAGGCGAGAAAGACCAAAGTGGGTTCGGCAAGGTTGACAAAGGAGACCTTTACTCCGACTGCTATGATGAACTAACTGAACTAATCAGGATTTATGATAGTAACCGGTATCTGGGACATATGAAAAAAGTCCACCTGATAAAAGGAGATGCCATAAAAACCATTCCGGAATTCATTCAGAATAACAAGCACCTCGTGGTGAGTTTACTATTCCTCGACTTTGATTTATACGAGCCGACCAAGGTGGCCATAGCGAGCTTCTTCCCCCGGATGCCCAAGGGGGCCGTTATCGCTTTTGATGAACTGGACAATCCTATTTGGCCGGGAGAGACTCTGGCTCTCCTTGAGTCGGTCGGGATTAGTCGGTTGAAGATAAAAAGGGTTGAATTCGACCCTTACATCGGTTATGCCATCATAGAGTAAATAGATGTGTGCGACAAGCTACCAGTCCCTGGCTACTCGCATCAGAGCTCATGTTCTGAGAATGATTCACCGCGCCCAGAGTGCTCATGTGGGTACTTCACTTTCCATGGCCGACCTTCTAGCGGTACTGTACGGCGGGGTACTACGGGTTGACCCATCTCGGCCGGACTGGCCTGACCGTGACCGCTTCATTCTCAGCAAGGGCCATGGTTGCGCGGCTGTCTATGCGGTGCTGGCCGAACAAGGTTTTTTCCCTACAGAGTGGCTTGACACCTACTGCTCGGACGGCTCGCCCCTGGCCGGACACATTGTACACTGCGGTATTCCGGGTGTAGAGGTATCCACCGGCTCACTGGGTCATGGACTTTCAATCGGCTGTGGAATGGCCCTAGCCGCCAAGCGCGATAGGCAGCCGTACCGGGTCTTTGTGCTGCTTAGCGACGGTGAGTGCGACGAGGGTTCAACCTGGGAAGCCGTCCTGTTTGCCCCTCACCACCGGTTGGAT
>CAZWDF010000176.1:0-3129 GCA_964632335.1 uncultured Candidatus Saccharibacteria bacterium
CTCGGGGATATGCGTCTGCTTGAAGTACAGGCTGCCGTTCAGCTCGTTGTACTCCTTGTCAAACGTCCCACCTGTCGCAAACACCGCAATTCTCATTCTTCTTATCCACCGTTGCCATCACGGGCGGCGGCACGCCGTACCATGCATGGGCTGGTTGGACACTCCTTGGGCTACTGGGGTTCAATAACTACTACATTTTTTCTACGGGACGCGGGCGTAACTTTCATGTCAACAAGCTTTCCATTTCTCACACGGCCTTCGATCACAGTTGTTTTCGGGGCGTGTAGCTTGAAGGAGACATCCCAATTCCTTGGCCAGGCCGGCAGGAGGAATATCTTGTCACCCTCGGTCTGCAGCAGCATCGACTGAAACGCCTTCATCATCACGCCGCCGTGGTCCTGATCCGGGACCCAGTCAAAGTTAGGACCCCAGAACGCCGGGAACCGCGAACCCTTGTCGCTGTTGCGGGCCCGCTCGACGAGACCGCGGCGAGCCTCATCGGTCAGCCCAAGGTACGCCGCAAAGATATCATCCTGCCACCAGCCGGAATTGCCCCTGTCCCACCTGTGCTTCATCGCATTGACGCCGAGCACGCGGTTCTCCTTTTCAAACGAGCAGAGCCGGAACGGGAACACCGCGTAGAGCTCCGGGTTTTCAAAGTTTTTCTTCTTGTCAAATTTGACGGCTGGCGCCAGCGCCCTGCCGGACGGCGTATCGCGCACCGGCAACGGCGGCAGCTTCGCGAGGATACTTGTCCAGTATTCGCGAGATTCCTTTGGTGTCACGGAGTCCGGCAGGGCAAGCAAGCGCTCCGTGATGGCCCGCAGGCCGGCCACCTCCGGCATCGGGTCCGTGCAATCCCACCAGGTTTCAAGCGCTTGCGAGGGGTGCATTACCAGTTGCCCTGCGGTATTGGTCTTGTAGTAATTCTCAAAGAACCGCATCACGGCGCTGGCGGCGGGCATGATGCGCTTCTGAAGCAGCGCCTTGTCGCCTGTGTAGTCATAAGCCTCGAGCATCATCCACACCAGCTCCGGACCCGCAACCCACTCCCACTTGTGCCAACCGCTGGCCTGCAGCTTGTCCTCCCGCTGCTCAGCCGGCGTCCATCCATAGGTCTCGAGGAACACGTCGCCCCAGAACTGTATGCATTCCACATAATAGGCGGCCTCGTCATGCCCGAAGTATTTCTTCGTCCGGTATTTGTTCAGGGGGAGGTTCTGGTCAACATACATCCGCCAGAGCGGTTCCATCATCTCGAAATCACCGTTGGCGCACATGCTGATGTAAGGCAGCCTCGTGTTCTGCCACCAGTAGCCGGGCCCCCATTGCCTGTAGTCCGCATTACCGGGCCGACCGGCTGCAGGCACGGTGAAGATCGAGCCGTTGAACTTGATCGGGTACGCGCCGCGGCCCGCGCAGGCTGTGATGAACCGCTGCAGCGCGAACATCTGGCTGAGGTAGGCCGCATCATCCTGACTGCCGCCCCGCGCTTCCGTCTTGATGACCTCCTTGCCGTTCACGCTCACTCTCCACCCCGTGACGGCAGCGTCCACTCTTACCTTCGACCATTCGCCAGCCGCAATGGCATCCTTCACGGAATAGGCGGCCGGGCCAACGATCAGCCGCAAGGTGTTCCCGGGCAGGAGATCAACCAGGAAGCCATCGGATCCGCCCGGCGTGGTCTTGTCGAATATCCGCCCCGTCGCCCCCGCCGCTGGATTGACCTCGACTTCCATGGTGAACGGCCCGGCCACATCCGCCGGAAGAACGGGGTTCCGCGTCTCCCCTGCAAGCTTGTTGCCACCATGCTGGTCGACGCCCACCCTGAGCGGGAGGGAGTTGAGGGGAGCGGGCGCAGGCGGGACCGGCGACGTCGCGTTTATCCAGCTCCTGTTCCAGAATTCCCGCCACCACGCCCCATGTTCATTCTTGCGGGACTGGAAAGATTCCCTCCCTGTTGAGTCGGCCAGGGCGCTTATCGCCTTCAGCCATTCCTCCGCGGACGAAGGATGCTTTGTCAGGACATGGATATCGAACCGGTGCTCCGTTCCTTCCGCTGACTGGAGGTGTGTATCATCAATACGCTTCGGATTGGCCGCCGTTACCAGGGCGCCAAAGGTCCGGTGAAGCAGGGGATCGGCGCGCTTGTAGTTCTGCATCCCCTGGATGCGGGAATGCTGTTCAGGCCCGACCGATTTGATGTTCCGGTGGTACCAGCCGATGCGGTCCTGGAGCCCCGCCAGGATAGTATCCGGCTCCACGACGGTCGGTTTGTATTTCTGCGGGGGAGCCTGGTTCATGACATCGCTGCATTCCAGGCTGGGAAGGGTCTCCTGCCTGGTGCGCCACAACTCGATGGTGGCCGTGGCGGTGGTCTTCCGCTTGCCTGTCACTTCAACATGAATCACGGGATGATTGGCATCAACCCAGAGGCTCAGTTCGGTCCCGTCGCCATACGACACCTTCATTGTGCCGTCAGCGAGTGAGAGCTCCTGCCGGAACGGGGTAATCACCGGCTTCGGGTCCAGGGAAACCCGGATCTTGCCCACTTTCGCCAGGCGGGCATTATCCTCCCAGCTGTCGGTCTTCCCGATGTAGAACTGGAGCTCGCCGGATTCCTCAACCCAGGCATTGAGGCTGATGTCGCCGTTCCCCAGCGGCATGGATCCGTGGCAGTCCTTGCTGGGCGAATCCCAGATGACGTTGTATTGGTTCACGGGGTCCTTATCGGAAAGGTTGATCGTGAAAACACCCGTTTGTGCCGGGTCGTCACGATGCATGGGGACTTCGGCATGCAGCGGTGCCAGCGGTGCCAACAGCATAGCGGCTAGCGTGAAGAATGTGCGTTTGCTCATGTGTGTCCTCATTTATTTACGTGTTTCATTTGGCGGTCTTGGCGAGCGAGGATTGGAATTGATAGGTGCCCGAGCCGATGGCATACACGGCGGCACCATTTTCCATGCGCAGGAATTTCACGCCAACAGCTTTGGTGGCGGGCTTGCCGGATTCGGTCACGTTGGCGGCGTCTTTGGCAGGTCCGTCTTCGCTAGGCTTCGACGCGACAGGCACATAGATCGTCGCTGTCGAGTTTGGCGGAATCGTGACATCCATCTGCAATTTACCCGC
>CAZWDF010000177.1:0-3125 GCA_964632335.1 uncultured Candidatus Saccharibacteria bacterium
TAAGAATTACCCAAGATGATGTTTTTAGTGAAGTATAGGAAATTAATATAACCCAAGTTGATACAGGTTGTTTAACTCTTTCCTTTAATATATCCCAAGATGAATCAACTTCTATTTGTTCAGCTCCTTCTCCTACAAGTCTCCAAATAGAGTTTAAACTAATGCTTCTTTCCCTTAATACGTCCCAAGATGTAACTTTTTGACTTGCATTTTCCTTTGTTATTATCCAAGAAGATGTCTTCTGAGTATCATTCGCTAATAATATGCTCCAAGCACAAGATAACGTAGGCGCATTGCTCTTCAGTATGAGCCAACTCGATGATGTTTGACTTACAATTCTACTTACCTCGATATTCCAAGCTGAATTCTTTGTAGTGCTTCTATCTCTTAATACATCCCACGAAATCTGCTTCGTGGTTGAGCGTTCCTTTAGTATATCCCAGGAAGATGTCTTGTCAGATGAACGTTCTCTGAGTATATCCCATTGTGTAATCTTTGAAACTTCATTTGCCTTTAATATTATCCAAGATGTTGTTTTTTGAGTTGAATTTTCTTTTACTATAATCCATGTTGATGTTATCTGATAATCAGTTATTATCAATATATTCCATGATGTTGTTTTTTGTGACGACCTTTCTTTTAATATGTCCCACGCTGAAGTTATCTGAAGTGAGCGTTCTTTCAAAACATCCCAAGATGTCACTATCTGGGTATCAACTTCACTTGTTATTATCCAAGAAGATGAAACTTCTTCTGTATTTTCTATTAATATATTCCATGCAGAGTCTTTTAATATTTTACCAGAAGTTATTTCCCAAGCACAACTTTTTTGTGAAGAATTTTCCTTTAATATTGTCCAAGAAGAAAGTAAACTATCAACTGGTAATGCTAAATAATTATCTATATAAGCTGTTCCAGTGGTTTCTATATAAGCATATATTCCTGCTTTTGTTGTAAATCCAACATTACTATGATTATTATAGGTCAGAGTTGAACCTATTTGAGTCCCGTTTAAAGTATAAAGTCCAATAGAAATATCACAGGTCCCGTCACCATTATCCTCGTATGTAAACTTTAAACGATAGACCGTTTCTGTTGTTAATGTTAGGGCAGAACTATATGATAGAACGCCTACGTTTCCATTTGTGTTATAATATCCAAGATAAAGAATCCGGTCAGATGACCGGAACATTCCAACAACTCCACCTTCGTAATCGTTATCTCCGGACCATTCCGCTCCAGCATGAACGCCTATATTAAGGTCATCAGCAGATAAATATTGGAAATCAACATATTGCGTCCAAGGTATCCTAGGTCTGCTTTTAACGAATACTGTAGTCCGATTTACTACCGTGGATTTGGCTACAAAGCCCCCGATATCGGAGGACCTACTCCAATTCCCCGATAGGTCGTCCTTAGTAGTGCTCCTCCTTATTTCATCGAAGCTCCAAGGCGGTGAAGCTCCGCTGAAATCCTCTATCATTTTTCCTACGATAGAGGTCGTTTTGATTGCCCATGAACAAGGCTTACCTCCCGCATTGGGCTTTAACCATCTCCACCCAAGAACTGTTAAGTATCTCGTTGAAGTCGTTGCCCCTCCAGGACAATACCATCTGCATCTGCCTTCAAGAATACAATTACTATTTGTCCATCCTGATTGGAAAGCGAGGTCCTTATATTCATCATGGAGGACACCATCAATATACATGCTGAACGTTTCATTTTCCCAATCAATAACAAACTTCAGAACGTAGGTTGTGCTGTTAGCTATTACTCCATCTTTATAATGAACTGTTCCGTTATTAATAGCGATTAATCCAGCTTGAACAGTGAACTGCTCAAATAACTTATATCCAGTCGAATACTGGTCAAGTGAAAATCTTCCCCCTCCAGCCCAATTATTAAAATCGGAGCTTGTCTTAACTGTTATCTCAAATGTATTATGTTCTTCTGTAATATTTAATTCGCCGTCATTCCATAATCTTAGAACATTCGTTATCGCTGAATCGTCACGATGGACTATTTCTCCGGACCCCTGAACTGTTCTAAAGAAGCTTATAGAATCCCCGCCAGAGGCTGTCGCTAATCCCAGATCTGTCCCCGGAATTACTCCGCTCTGGGTATCTGCCGTTGTGCAATCTTCTAAGGTCTCCTCATCAACTATCAGAGGGTCCGTGGTCTTTGTTGTTTTTATCGACCACGAAGATACAGGTTGAATAGTATTCGATACTAATATAGACCAAGTAGAAACGAACCCTGGACTAACTCCAAGTTCTTCGTCATCAAGAGTGTAATAACTTGTTGGGTCGTTGGTAGTTCTATAAATGGCCTCTATGAAATCATCGGAGATTTCAGTAGAAGAGGACATCATACAAATAAATTCCATTGCACCTTGGAACTTGTATCCTCCAGCTACCTCTGCTCCAAGATACATTTGACCTATTGGTGAGATGGCATCTCCACCATTAACGGACCTATCGGTGTCATACCAAGACCCATCCATCATAGTTTTATTACCAGATGAATCCGTTTTATTAGCAAAGAAGTGCCATGAATCATCGTTGGGCATCCCGGACGCAGGGTCCGACCTTGACTGGTCCGTTCCAGTATCGTCATCGTCCCATAGATTCTGAAATACCTCTCTTGAATTACCAACGTATAATTCAAACGATGGACAGGAGTTATAATCGTCCTGATTTAGTATGCAAGGATACTGGTTATTAGCATGGGTAGATTTTAGATTAATCCAACCAAAGAAGGCAAGATGAGGACCGTATGAGAAATCCTCCATAGTGAAGTAATCGCTCGACCCATCGAAGTCAAAAGCCTTATGAATCTTTCCATCGGCATTGGTTGTTGTAGAACCATACCCAGTTGCATCCCTATCATTGGTTGTAAGGTCCGTTAAATCTCCACTTCCGTTTATATTTCCCATGGGATGAACAAAGGCAAAGTCACTGCTAAAGGTCCCTTCAGAATCCTGTTGGTCAGTTGCATCTGGATTACCGTAGTATAGATAAATTTCAGTATCTACCGATGAGGACAAGGACGGTATCCTAACCATTGCAATGAACTGCCCCGTTGAATCACTATAATAAAATCTATGATAGTCCAGCTTTGTTTCT
>CAZWDF010000178.1:0-3119 GCA_964632335.1 uncultured Candidatus Saccharibacteria bacterium
CTTCTGGTTGACTTCAGCCTGCAAGCTGATAATGAGAAGATCCGCTATCAGTGGCATGATCTCAAGGAGCACTTGGCCGCCTGTGAATCTTGCAGAGAGATGCTGCCGTCCTCCCTTCGACTCATGGTCGACTCTACAGGTGAACAAAGTCAATATGTGCATGACGGTCTAATTGAGAATCTCCGAAACTTGGGTGACTACTATACTGAGAAGACTACGGCCTTGGCTCACTCGGCTGAGCAGGAGCAAAGCACTGCTTCGATGCAGGGAGGAGCACTACCAATCACGAAGCGATTCCACCTGTTGCTGCTATTGCTATGGTCTCGAGGACCTGATGATCAGGTCAATGAGGCTATACAGGGATTGACCAGGCTAATGAAACTGGTGTTCCTACTGAAGATGGACTAAGATATGGCAGTAGTCGCCGAACATGAAATAGCCCATCTGAGAGGTTATGCCAAGACCTCTCTGCTGCATCATATCTGGGCCGTCCACAACTTCGATCCGCCAGCTCACCAGAAGAATATCTGGATTCCTGCGCTGGAGGATATGAGCATCAAGCGGCTCATTCTGGTAGCTCCTCCCAAATATGGAAAGACAATTATGGTAGGGCTGGACTATCTCGGCTGGCGCATCGGAAACAACCCCAACTATCATGGCATCTACGTCTCCAACACTGCGACTCAGGCGTATAAGCCCTCTGTCGCACTTCGGGACACTATCTCTGGGAACAGCATGTACAGGTGGTTCTATGATGTGTACCCCAATCCCGTCAAAGGATGGGCAGAACACGAATGGTTTGTGGAGAGGCCAAACGAGGGAGACAAAGACCCTACATTGCAAGCCTGTGGTGTGGGTGGCCCTCTCCTGGGAGCGACGGTAGAAGAGGTCATTCTGGACGATATAGCCGACCCTGAAAACATGGCTACAATCTACCAGCGGGACAAACTTATGTCTTGGGTGCGCAACGTGGCATTCAGCCGGCTGATTCCGGGCGGGCGCGTGGTGCATATTTGCACGCGTTGGAATGAGGACGACCCGGCGGCGCGATTCGGGAAAGAAGGCTGGAAGGTCTTCTCCATATCTGCCATTGATTGCGAGGATGCTTGGTATCATGACGATGTCGCACAACGCTGGAAACTGACGCCCGCTGGCAGAGCAGGCCTGACCTATCCAGAATACTGGACTCCCGAAGCGATAGAAGAGCGGAGGCTTGACCTTGGCACAAAAGACTTCATGCTCATGTTCCAGAACCAGACTCTGCCAGAAGGTGGGAACATTTTCAAACACGAATGGTGGCAGTATTATGACCATCTGCCCGCTGCCAGTATGATTATCCAAAGCCTAGACACTGGGTTTAAGACTGGACATGAAAACGATTACAGCGCGATGGAAACTTGGGCTGCGTGTGATGACGGCTACTATCTGATTGATGCCTGGCATGGCAAGGTTGCTTTCCCGGAGCTAAAGGCGATGCTCATGCGGTCCTATGAGCAGCATCATCCTGTGGCGATACTGGTAGAAGATGCTGCCAGCGGGCAAAGCTTAATACAAGAGGCCCGTAGCAAGACATCCCTCCCCATCATTCCTGTCAAGCCGGACAGGGACAAAATCTCCCGCGCTATCGCTATCACTCCGATACTGGAGGCGGGTCGGGTCAAACTACCCCGGCAAGCGTACTGGCTCCAGGAGTGGCTGTATGAGCACGAGGTGTTCCCAAACGGTGCTCACGATGATTTTGTAGACTGTTCTGGTTACGCGCTTAACTGGCTGCGCACCCATGAGCCAACAGGCATGGCGCAACCCCGCGAGGTTACGAAACATTCGCTGTGGAGAGACTATTAGTATATACTGGGAGGAGATATGGACTATATGAAACTAGAGATAGCAAAGGCGGAGGCTAGACGGTTTCTGGAGGCGACGGAAAGATTGGAACTAGAACGCGTAGCCAGCCGTAACCCAGAATTTGATACCCCCTTTTGGAATTCTCAGGCCTATATTCTCCTCAAAATACCTAGTCGTAGTTTGAGGCGTGCCTTATTGAAATTATGGGAATAAACAGATATCCCTATGTATCGAATGTGTTATAATTATCCTATCTTCTGGAGGCTGAATCATGACCACTACCAAATCTGACCTTACTCACCCCATTGGTGTTACCGGCCTATCCCTCTGGAGAGGTATCATAGGCGAAGAATACCTTCCAGCACTCAAAGGCGCAAAGGCCTACAAGATTTTCAGAGAGATGGAGGATGATGTCATAATCGGAGCTTTACTGGATTCCATGAAGCGCCCTCTCCTGGCCGCTGAGTTCGGTGTTAGCCCCGCATCGGACAAGGAACCAGACCAGAAAGCTGCTGAGTTCCTCGAAGAAAACATGTACGACATGAACCAATACTCCTGGCGGCAGCACGTGCTGGACTGCCTGGACATGCTTACCTTCGGGTGGGCCATCAGTGAGGCCATATTCAAGAAGCGTCAGGGCATGGATAGGAAACCGTCTTCTATGTACAATGACGGCAAGTTGGGGCTGCAATCCCTGGAACCCAGAGCCGAGGAGACTCTTGACCACTGGGGAACGGACGAGGATGGCAACTTTATCTCCATGATTCAGCGTGACCCCAACTCAGGGCAGTTCTACGAAATCCCTCTCTGGAAGTCTGTCCACTGCACGTTCCGCTCCCGCAAGCGCAACCCAGAAGGGCGCAGCCCGTTCCGCTCTCTATACAAAACGTGGTATCTACGCAAGAACCTGGAGGTCTTTGAAGCTATTGGGATTGAGCGCGACCTGGCGGGATTGCCAGTTATCAAGCTGCCCTATGGGGCCTCAGGTGCTGATGCCGACTTTGCCGAGAAAATAGTCCGCCGGCTGCGCCAGGATGAGGAATCAGGCGTAGTTCTGCCGGGCCCGCGCACGCCTGACCCGCAAGCACAGAAGTGGGAGTTGAACCTGCTGAGCGGCGGCAACAAGATGTACAACACCCGTGAGACTATCCGTGACTATAATAAGTTGCTGCTCATGCGCTTCTTTGCACAGTTCTTGCTATTAGGCATGGAGCAGGTAGGCACGCAGGCTCTGGTAAAAGGCTCGCACGACTTCTTCTCGCTAGCATTGAAAT
>CAZWDF010000179.1:0-3117 GCA_964632335.1 uncultured Candidatus Saccharibacteria bacterium
ACTGGACCTCTACAAACACGTATCCGGACGGGCAATTGATCGTAATCTTCTGCATAAGCGGAAACTGCACCTACCAACATTTTGATAAAGATATGACATTCCGCGTCTATGGATGGCAGGAGGGCGTCGACATCGCAAAAGAACACATAGTTAACGTTTCTTTTTATGATAACGCGAGCGGAACCTGGGTACTGAGACATTACGAAAACATTACGACAAATCAGACGGTTTCCTACCTCGACCCTTACCTCTCAGGGGACGACCGGGAGTATAACTGGAATGTTACCACAGCTTATTATAACGAGACAAACGTTCTTTGCTACGAAAATAAATCCTATGTTTTCAAAGTATCGAGTAGTCCCTCCTCTCTCGTATCTCAAGGACTCGTACTCGGATGTATAGGCGCATTTGCGGTATTATTCCCAAAAAAGAAAAAAAGAAAAGATAATCACTGATTACCAAAAGAAAGAAGCTCGAAGGTTCTTTGCACAGCCTCTGAGGGACGCATCCCTCGGCCGCGTAAATCCTTATAGGTGACTATAAGATCAAAGAATTCCGGCTTCAATATTTTTTTATTTTCGGATGTTTTTTCTTCTGCCATGATTATTATTTGTCATTCCTTGGATATAAAACCTTCCCGCAAAAACGCCAAAACGCTGTTCTGTCTTTTTTAACGATACCCTTTTTGTTTCAGACGCTCAACAATATCCTTGTACAGTTTCGTACCCTCCCCCTCCCCGTATTTGCTCACAAGATGTCCTCTGAGAAGCCCATGTCGAATACGACAGCTTCCCATATTTCGTTGATGCCGGCGCCAGAGCCTATACACAAACCAAAGAATAAGCAGAAAAATGATGAGGACGAAAAGGGGACGGATAAAAAAGAAGCAAAGAGCGCACCCAATAAATAACAGAAGATACAACCACAATTTCAAAAACCAAACCTCCCATATTGCTTATTACAATGTAATTTAAATAAAAACGTATGAATTTCTTTAATTTTTTGTTTTTCTTTAAATCCCTTTAACTCTTTTGTTTGGTTTTTTCCATTCCTTTTAATCATACGATTCTCCATGAAAACAACATGACTCATCCCAATATCTTCATTTGTTCAATAATTTCGTGTAAACATCCACCTGAAAATATCATAGCAATCTCAGGTTCAAATACAAATTCATCCCAATCAGCATACCAAGAAATAGTTCCGAGCAGTTCTTTTTTCTTGTTATAGACCTTGACTCCATTTTCATCTTCGTGTTTAAAGACTAAATGATTCATTTTTATCCCTCTTTAACATGTTTTTTATTTAAAACCCTCCCGTTTCGCATTCCGCATGAACCACGCCCCTATTTTATAGAGCGGCCCCTTCCCCTTGCCGACGATGACGCCAAGGAACCGGGTTAAACCGTTGCTGGGGAGCTTAGGCAGTTTCAAGACCCTGGCCCCCTCCCGGTCCATCGCCGGTCCACGTCGTCTGCAAACGCCCCCTTAATGCGGATGTTCTGATACCCGCATGGTATGCAGAGGATTTTATATGACATCCCTTTTCTTTTAAAAAAGGCGGCCCGGATCATGCGCAGTATACCGAGCCGGCTATGACACTTAGAACAGAATAAAGGGCTGTCAGGGCTGATATGAAGCCACTGCATATCTCCGCTAGCCCGTGTCAAATAATCGACCCCGGAAGCCTTCGAAACCCTCCTTTCCCTTCGAATACCGATGAGGATCACCACACGTAAACACTTGATTCCAGAAAAGCTCCAAAAAGAAAACAAATAAGGATCACCGCGCCTAAAACACTGCCAAAAAAAATCCCGGCGACGAAATACGTCCAAAGACTCATGCTTCCTCCGAATTAAAAAATTCTATTTTAGATGAATGATAAAAAAGAACGTCCCGGATGACGATACGTTTAATATTTTTCTTTTCCTGTAAAAGTGTATGGAGAGCGAGGGTTTGCGTATCCTTGGAATCGATGAGTTTACCCATAGCTACCGGTCCCCCTTAAATTCGCTGCGAACCTCACGTTTCCTAAAAAGAAGTATAAAAGAAGCTGCAAACGAAACCAAAAAATCGATCAACCAAAGAAGCCCATCGTACCAATAACCACAAACCAGGATCAAGAGAGCGCCGATCATAAAGAAAATAAAAAAAGCTTTGACAATATCGCGATAAAAAGAAAAAAGAGTAGGCCGAATAAGTTTCACATCGAACATAACAACCACCTAGAGTTTATCCTCAGACCACGCAATCACAAAGGCCGCGACATCTTTTTTAGTCATACAACCGACATCGTGCAAGTCGAGAAGCTGCAAAAGATGTTTTTTATATTGCCCGGAAGGGTCTTTCTTGTATTCCTTCGCCATGTTCATAAGTTGCCGTCGGATGCCCGGCATAATTATACGCCCCCGTTCATCTTAAGAATAATACCGTGAACGGCCCGGATTGCCTCGCTGTAATCCATTTTCGCGCCGCCTGCCTTCACGCCGAGAGATTCCCTCCATTTCTTAAGAATATCCCGGGCGCTTTCATCAACATCGATCTGGACCATTTTTTACACCTCTTTTAAAGGAAAAATAATCTCCCCACCACGAAGAGAACTACTCCCCTCTATTTATTTAAGCGTTTTTCTTTTCTGTACCCTGAAAAGCTTCATTATACCCTTCGCCTGTTGTTTTTGATCGTAATAAGTGATCTTGACCCATTGGCCGTTTTCGAGCAACATCATTTTGTCGTCAAGATCGCTGCTTCCATGAATACGGACCGGAGAGCCATCGTCCTGCTCGAGGGTATAAATCCCGAAACCGAACTGTTTACTCTTCTGGACATCTTTTAAAACGCCCTGGACCGTATCCCCAAGATTCTCGAACCGGAAAAAATTCGCGGACTCGATCTCTTCAAGGTTGCTGTCGTTATTTTCTGGCTTATTTTCCTTAGGTTTGTTTTCTTTCATTGTTTTCGTTTCTCCTATATTATATATGGCCCGGGAGGTCCAGGAAAAAGCCGTCTAGCAAAGACCCAGACCAAAGCCGCGCCACAAAACAAAGAAAGGATATAGTAATATTTATAGTTTTACTATTGGAAAAACCATGTTTTTACAATATCGCACGGACAACAG
>CAZWDF010000180.1:0-3110 GCA_964632335.1 uncultured Candidatus Saccharibacteria bacterium
GCCGACCCACATAGACGCCTGATACTGTGCGGGAGACATGCCCATCTTTTTGGCTTGGTCTTGTTGCCACGCCTCGTAATAGCCGTACTCATTGTCATTGGGCACTGACGCCCAAAAAGTGGGACGATCCACCGCCTCGTCCATTGAGATAGAGCCGGATTGCAACCAGTCTTGGGGGCGGTACGTCACCTTTGGCTTTGCGTCACTGAGTTTGCTGGCGAAGGCATCGAGGTCGGCACCCTGCATGTTCGGGTACTGCGCCACCAAATCACTGATGATCGTAGCCCTGTCGTTCAGCTCGGGTTTGACAAGCTCGTCGATAGAGGTTGCGAGGAAGCGTGGATCTCGGCTGATGATACCCGGCAAACGGAAATTGTGCGTGTCGATGGTGGAGACCTGCTGGTTGCCTTGCAGGTTGCTCGAAAAACTTGCGGGCTTCGGGTTCTCAAAGACGTTCCATCCGCCTTGCTGACCGATATTACGGGCGTGCTTGACGTGGCTTTTCTGCGCGATAGACCCGTACCCCGGCGCTGGTTTGTCGGGTACTGGAATGCCATTCTTCAGCAGATAATTGTAGTACGAGGCCATGCGGATGTTGTCTTGCACCTTGGCGCGAGGACTGGTTGCTGCGACAATGTCCATGAGGCGTGCGTATTCGCCGGGCGCGTTGCTCGCGCCAACGGAATTGACCAAGCGCCGAAACAACGGATCAGTGTTGTACCATTCCTTGCCGCCAAGTTCTGCGCCGCGATCAACGGTTTCGTTGATGCCCTTCACCACCAGTGGGTCTTTAAGCGCGTCAACGATGCGGGGCGACGGGCCAAGTCGAGGTTGATACCGAGGGAGCTGAAACTGGGGTACGTTCGGCACCTGACCGAGCGAACCGTAATCGAACATGGTTCCCAGATTGCCTTCGTTGGCAGTTCGCCAGTCGGCGAAGGAAGGCGCGCCTTTTTCCTTGGACGAGGTGGCGGCAAACACATCAGCGGCGAGGTCGCGGTTGGTACCAGAACCGGATTTCAGATACGCCGGAGCTGTAGGTTTCGCCGCCAAAGAAGCAGGCTTCGCGGCCTTGGCCACCGGCGCAGCCGCCTTGGCAACCTTCGCGGCAGCCTTCGCCAACTTAGCGGCCTCCTCGGCCTTCTTCGCTGCTTTGGCCAGCTTGGCAGTCTGCACAACGAAACTTATGGCGCCCATGTCTTATCCGATCGTGATGGTGGGGGCGACGGCGCCGCCTTGGGCAAACGGACGCGGCGCAGAGATAGCCTCGCCGATCCGTGACACGTCGACTGGCTCGAATAAAGCGGCAGCTCCCTGCTCGCCGAGGGCACCTTTGTAGCCGGGGTATCCGTATGTCTGCACCAACTGCTCAAGCTCGCTCAACGTCTGGCCTTTACGCTTGGCCACCGGGGCATACGCATTGGCCAGCGCCAAGAGCCGATCAGGATCTTCGGCGAGGGGGTATAGTCCACTCAACTCGGCCTGATATGGAGTGCGCGGCCCCCGGTTGAACAGCGCCTGTTCGGGCGTAACTGTGCCGGGTTCTCCTGTGTAGAAATACGTGCGCGGCATGCCGGCGGTGGCGTTATACTCACGGCCCCGGTGGCCGGTACCGTACGCTGACGGGTCGGTGCGCGACAGGTCTTCCTTTGTGCTGAAGTGCAGACCGCGCTCCGCTCCGGTGCCGCTGCGCCCCTTGATGAGCGACCTCAAGTACTCAGGCACGCCGCCGGCGGTGTTGGCCGGCAGGTACTCCGGCGGCAGCAAAAGGGCCGACTGCGGCGCGTATCGATACCCCGCGCCCAACTCGCGCAAGCGCGCGGCGGCGGTAGCCGGATCGCCCATCATCGCAAGAGCTTCGTCAAAATCTGCCCGCTTGGCGGCAAGCGTGTTTTCGTCAAGATCGACACCAGAACTCCAGCCCCACTCACCCTCCGCGCGTGCCAGCAACGCCTGCCCCCGGCGGATGCGGTTCTGCTCGCGGATGATGTCGGCATTGGCCGGGCCAAAGTTGACCCAGCTATTCTGCCCGCGCGTCTCAGCGGCGAGGGCCATTTGCGCCAACGGCGACATCATCTGGCTGTGCGACGCGTACGCGGCCTCCTCGCCGCCGGGACGGAATGTCGACCCGCGCGTGCCGTGGCCGAAGAAGTCATGCACGGCGCGGAACTGCTCATTGGACGTCAAGCTAGTGGCAGGGTCGATGTCGTGGAGGAAATCGTGCCGCTCGCCGCCTTGGAAGACGTTGAGGCGCCCCCGGCCCATGACGTCCCGCAGCATGGCGCTGGGTTGTTGGTACTCACCTTCGCCGCCGTGAAACGATGTCTGAATGGGCAACATGTCAAACTGGTCGCGAGTTTCTCTCGCCAGTTGGCGGTAAGCAGCCTCGGTCAACTGATCGTAGTTCTGCGCTTTGGCTTGCTCGACGACTTCGGGCATCGTTTCGCCGTAACGCTCGAAGAGGGCCTTCTTGTACGCGTCATCGCCACTTGCGGCGAGGTCGAACACCCGGGCGATGCCGGCCTGCTTCGCCAAGCTCGCGCTGGGGTCCGGCGCCGACAGATCGTAACCCCGGCCAAACTTGCCGCGTGTGTACTCGTCAGCGGCACGGAATGCCGGGTTTGTTTCTGGGTTGGCGAGGATGTCGCGCAGCTCCGGGAGAATGGCGTTCTCTGCTTCGGGGATAAGCTGCGGCTCAACACCCGCCCGGCGCACGTTGAGGTACGGCCCCGACTGTTCGCGGATGTACGCCGGGCGGGCCGGCAGCACGTCCGCGACCACATCGGCCGCGCGTGCTGCACCCAGAAAACGTGACGGGATGGCGGTGAGCGGGTTGACGAAACTGGCGGCAGAAGCCAACGCCTTGAAGGGGCGTTCGGCGACGGTCTCCGGCAGGTTACGCACGCCCTGCGCGATGGCGTTGCCAACCGCGTCTGCCACAGTAGTGTCAAATCGCGGCGCTGATCCGCGAAGCTGACGGGGCGACAAGTCACGGACGTTTTGAACGCCTCCCAGCGCGGTCTCCTGCGCCAATTGCGACAGCTCTGGTATCGCGGAGCGCAAAGCGTCTACTTTGGTTTTGTCAAGAGCAGGCGCACGGCCCCGGTAAG
>CAZWDF010000181.1:0-932 GCA_964632335.1 uncultured Candidatus Saccharibacteria bacterium
AAATGCTGAGGAAGCTGGCAACGAAATAGGGTTTCAATATGACTGCTTAAGCAGAGCAGATGGCAACGCCACATTCGCACTACAACTCTTCAAAGCACAATTAAGCTACATGCGAACATTCTTCAACATTACATCAACAAGCTACCACGGAGACAGCTACAACCTAACCATAATAAACCTCGACCTCTACACAGCAAACGTAGCTACATGGCAACAACTAGGCTTAACAGAAGTTTACGCCATCAAAATTGACAGCTACATAACCGACACAAACAACCACCTGGTAATCCCAGAGACATTTGGCAATGTAGTTTTAGTTCAGCTTCACACTGACTGGTATCAACCATGAATCAAACGCTCAAACCATTAATCCTATTCGCGGTACTGCTCTTTTCAGTGTACCTTTTCACATCATGCAGCGAATTAGCCTACAAAATGGAACAGACAAACCACTTCAACTACGCAAACCCCACATACATAATAGCGGTTATTTCAGCGTTCTCAAGCGTAGCAGCAGGCTTCCTAACACTACTGGAACTTCACAAGTGGGCAACAACCCAAATCAAACTTTTAAAGAAAACGCAAGAAACTTAACGCTACCGCTGGAGCTGCTGGCGCAGGAGATTGACCTGACAACAGCATATAAGCAACTATACCTAACGCTGCAATGCAACCTATAACGCAAATAGCCAAAACCACAACCTTCGTCTGGTCCCCGCCCTTCTTCTCGTAACCCTTCAGCAAACTCCACTTATGCAACGCATTAAGCTGAGTGCGGCTAATCGTAGCGGGAATAATCTCCTTCATAATGCGCAAATCAGCATGAGCCGCAATCTTAATACTCTTAAGTATTTCGCCAGTTTTAGAATTCTTTAAAATCTGAACAGAGGCAACATTTTGTCCAACTAACGCCAAGGTTTTTAAATTACTAA
>CAZWDF010000181.1:942-3099 GCA_964632335.1 uncultured Candidatus Saccharibacteria bacterium
ACAACCTTCGTCTGGTCCCCACCCTTCTTCTCATAACCTTTCAATATACTCCACTTGTGCAAAGCATTAAGTTGAGTGCGACTAATCGTTGCGGGAATAACCTCCTTCATCTTACGCAAGTCAGCGTGAACTAAAGTTTTAAGGTTAGAAAGCAAAGGCGAACCATCATAACCAAAAAACACCGCTTTCCCCAAACCATCAAGCACAGGAGCCGCTAGGACAGTGCTTAAAGCCGCTTCCTCAGGCATGTTTAATTTAAATCGTTTTTTGTTTTTCTTTCCTCTTTCCCCATCTTCAGGCGGAGGAGGAACTGGAATATAGGGTTCACGACTAAGCATAAACCACCCACGCTTATTATGCAACACGCCTTCAGGCAACTCAGTATCACTCAACGTAAAAATCACTCTTCCAGCATCATTCTGAATAAACGCTGGCGAACCCTTACTCCACTTAGCTTTACGAATTTTCCTTGCTAATGGAGGCATAAGCACATACTCATGCACCAAAGCAAGAATACCCGCAATTATTCCCACTAAAACTGTCATTGCCATCCAGAACAAACTTCCAAACGCCATAGGATCAAAACCAGCCATACTTATTTCTCCCTCATCTCAACCCTCGAAACCTTCACCTGCTGAGTCAAAATATTCCCCTTCCAACCCTCAAAACCATCACTAATCTGCGTATTACTCAACACCTCAAAACCCTGCAAAATCTCCATACCCCCAGCCTCATAATCCTCAGGCCGCATCGTCAACTCAAGCATCGTGTAAAGAATCTGAAAATCCATCCAAGCAATATGAGCATCACGTTTACTAATATGCTTCGTAGTGCGATTCACAGGACTTAACGCGGGAATAAGCGCGTTGTAAGCGGGGTTATTGCTGATGAACTCTGGAATCCTATCGTCACCAACAAGATACCCGAATTTGCCAAGCATTGTTAAGTAATCGTTTGCGGGATCGCCTCCGCGCTGTGCGTCTGCTGCTGCTTCAGTTAAAGCGTAAGTTCGCTTAAACTCAAGCTTCTTGTTTTCTCTATGCCAAAACACAGGAAACTTCATTCAGCATCAATCCTTCATAAAACCATACACTTTCTCCGCTTTCATCTCGCTGAAGTCACCAATAGCCAACAGAAAATACAGTATCCCAAAAGCAACGAACAAGCTAGTTAAACCATACGTTAACGGATCATTGAAGCTTCCACTGATAAAATGCACTAACCCGCTTATGAACCAACACAACCCCGAAAGACACTTCAAGAAAATTGCTTTCTGCTTCTCCTCCATCACCAAGGCAATGACTGAGAAAACTATGGTTACACCGAGCATAACAACGTACTGGATTGCTGTCGAAATCGCCACGCAGTTCGCCATTACCTAATAGTTCCATTGGATATTTAAGATTTACGTAAAAATTACAAAAAAACCACTAAAAAATGGGAAAAAAGGCAAAACCTTAAAAATAAAGCAGCACTAACACAGTATTATGAACGCAACACTGGATTCTGAGAGTGCAATTTCCCTAATCAAAAAGACATTAGGCAATAAAATACGCGGTTCAGACTTAAAAATGCTAGAGCAACTAAAGCTTTTTCGGGACTCTGACGCAATCGTTTACTGTGACGACTGCAAAACAGTATTCTACTCAGGAAACGCCCACGTAGTCGCTGAAGAAAAAAGGTTTGTGGACTGGAAAATGCTCTCGTTCAGGCACGTTTGGGATACCAAGCATAAAGTCAAAGTTTACCTGTCATATTTTGGTTTATCAACAGTTAGCCTTTCACAGTACCTACCATATTTTAGCCCACAAGACAACCGCATCGTAAACTATTATGAAACAGTAGAGGAAAAAAGGCAATCAATGATAGAAAACAATGACTACAGAGCATTCAAAAGCCACGATGAAAACTGGGATTTAAACAGCCGTTGCGTATGCTCAACCTGCGGCAAAAGCTACTACGACCCAAAAGACGCTTGCTACTGTTGCTACGGAACTAAACCCTGGCTTCCCTACAAGGAAGCAGATACAATTATGGTGAAAACATGAGCTTCGCGCAAGAACAGGTAGAACCAAAAAACTTCTTCCTAACCAACCTCATAACACTCTTCTTCCAAACAAGCATAGACCTCATACAACACCAAAACGTAACCCAAGG
>CAZWDF010000182.1:0-3097 GCA_964632335.1 uncultured Candidatus Saccharibacteria bacterium
TCTAAAGAGGCAGATCATTTAGCAAAGCTCTTGAAGAAAAAAAAAGATATAGAGGCGATAGGGCAGATCTTTTCCATAATTTCTCATTTAAAAAAAATTGTCCTGAATCCCGAGAAGAGCGAAGCTCATGAGGACATCTATTATAAACGTCATATTGCTGCCGGTATTCCTTCTATGTATGGCAGTTATTCTGAGCCAAAATTTGAATCTCTGGGGTTAATTTTTAGATTAGAAAGGTTCGCAGATTTTCTTATCAACAAATTAATTAATCAAATAAATTTGGATTATATGACTATTGATGGTTTTCATAATGCTGCCGAAATATTAGATTTATTTAAGGAAGGATTAAAGCTTAACGGTATTTCCAATGAAAATTTCAACTCAAATTTAGAGATGCTTCATTATAGTTTTAGAACATCGACCTTTTCTATGGATCAATTTGTAAACATTTTTTCTTTTCTTGCCTTAAACATTAAAGAAATTATAGAAAATTACTATATCAGTCCTTTTAATTTATCCTTAAAAATAATTATACCTCAATATATGGATAAGAAGAAAGAAAAAGGTAGTTCTGAAATCAAACAAGACCATCTCATTTATAAAAGATCAGAAGAATTCTACAGAGATGTCATCTCTTCTGCCTTTTTGGTTCAACATTTAGATAATTATATTTCTCGAATATTAGTAACCTTGAGAACGATGATGGAAAAATTAAAACCCGAAGTTATTCATATGCTTTTAAATTATAACCCCAAGCTGCTTTTTACTTCCCTTTATCAATTAACCTCAAAAGTCGATAACCAAACATTTTTAGGTGCAAAGGCTTATTATCTTAAAAAACTTTATTCTTATAAATTTCCCGTTCCTCCAGGCTTTATCCTTACTACGGAGTGGTTTCGAGTTAGGACAGCCGTAAAACAATTTCCTGAAATGTATAAAGCTATCTTGGAATTAATAAAAAATCAATTAATGGAATTAGAAAAAATTACCAAAAAAAAGTATGGGGATCTGCAAAATCCTTTGTTGTTAGCTGTACGTTCAGGAACAGTAATTTCCATGCCAGGTGCTATGGATTCCATATTAAATATAGGAATGAATGACAAGATTGCCCAAAGTTTAAGCAAGCAGCCTGGTTATGGTTGGGCGGCATGGGATTCTTATCGAAGGTTATTGCAAAATTGGGGAATGGCCCATGGAATTATGCGAGATGAATTTGATAAAATCATCGTAAATTTTAAAGAAATTTACAAAGTCAAAGAAAAGAAGACTTTTAGCAATAAGCAGATGAAAAACATTGTATTATCTTACAAAGATTTACTGCTTAAATATGGAGTTAAACTTGAAGAAGATCCCTTTAAGCAATTAATACAGGCGATTATTTTTGTATTCCAATCTTGGTATAATGAGCGAGCTCAAATTTACCGAAAAAAGCTTCAAATTGCTGAAGAATGGGGAACAGCGGTAATAGTGCAGGAAATGGTTTTTGGTAATATTAATTCTGAATCCGGGACCGGAGTGATTTTTACCAAAGTACCTTTTGAAAAAAGTTCTGAAGTTATCTTATATGGTGATTTTAGCAGGCGCAGTCAGGGAGAAGATATTGTATCTGGGTTAGTTCATACTTTGCCTGTTTCTGAATTTCAAAATAGAAAATCTCCCCGCTTAAGAGGGGATTCTTTAGAAAAACAATTCCCTGAAATCTATCAACAATTACTCCGATTATCTAAGGAATTGGTTTACCAACGAGGATATGAACATCAAGAGATTGAATTTACTTTCAAATCAAAAAATAAAAAAGATCTATATATCTTACAAACCAGAAATTATACCTTGAAAGACAAAGAGAAGATACCAGTTTTTACGGATGCGGAAATACATACACATTTAGCCGGCACAGGCATTGGAATTGGGAGAGGGGCAATGAATGGGATTGTTGCTTTTGACATGGAGGATTTAGAGATGCTTGTCAAAAAATATCCCCACAAAAATAAGATTTTGATTCGGCCGGATACAGTTCCCGATGATATAGCAATGATTTTTGAATGTGATGGATTACTGACAGCCCGAGGGGGAGTTACTTCTCATGCAGCGGTTACAGCAGCTCAATTAGGCAAGACCTGTGTAGTTAATTGCAGACAATTAATAGTGATGGAAAAGGGAAAAAAGTGTGTTATTAATAAGACAGAGTTTCGAACAGGCGATGAAATCGCCATAGATGCTTATCTGGGAAATATTTATAAAGGTAATTATCCTATCACTTCAGAACAGATAGATTTATTTTAAAGAAAGGGGAATATTGTAAGGTGAGTTTAAACCCTTATGGAAATTATTTAGGCATTAATGGTTTAGGTAGGATCGGTAAATTAACTTTATGGTATCATTTACAAGAAAACCATTTTGATGGATTTGTAATAAATGTGGGACGCCAGATAGGAAATAGCTTAGAGGATATAGTGCATCTCTTGGGGACAGATTCAACTTATGGAGCCATTGAAAAATTTTTATTTGGTATAAAAGCCCAGAAGGATATCAAAATTATCAGTAAAAAGGATAGTCTTTTAGAGATATTTGGCAAACCAGTAAAAATTCTTTGCAAAGCAAGAAATCCCAGAGATATCAAGTGGAGAGAAAATAAAATAAAGCTGGTAATAGATACTACCGGAGCTTTTAATGACCCTACTTATTTGGAAGATGATAAAAAAGGAAGTCTGCGAGGGCATTTGGCTGCAGGAGCTCAAAAAGTATTATACAGCGCTCCCTTTAAAATAAAAAATAAATCAAAAAAAATTCCGGCGGATTGTGTTACTCTTATTTATGGAATTAATCATACCGCTTTTAATCCTAATGATGATAATATTATATCTGCCGCATCTTGCACTACTACTGGTCTTGCTCATATGATAAAACCATTATTGGAAAAAGAAGAGACTAAAAATATTCTTACCGCCTCATTATCAACCATCCATGCAGCTACCAATACCCAAAAAGTTTTAGATTCAGTCCCAACAACGGGGACATCAGATTTGCGTAAAAACCGAATGGTATTTAACAATATTATCCTTTCTACTACCGGGGCAGCAAATGTTTTAGAAAAGGT
>CAZWDF010000183.1:0-3088 GCA_964632335.1 uncultured Candidatus Saccharibacteria bacterium
CGCTATAAGAGGTTTTTGGTGCAAGTGCGAAATACCTCCCGAGCATGAAAAGGGAGAGATAATCTTCTATAATGATGGAGAGCATCCTGACGTTCAAAAACACCATTATAGGTGTGCCAAATGTAAAAGGGTGGTGCAAGTCGGATGATTGAATTTCCCCCAGAATTAAATAGAGCGGTGATTTATTCACCTCCTAATAGATATTTCAAAGAAGAAGGGATTATAACTGGCTTCAATGAAGTTGTTGTATTTGTCAGATACAGGGGCGACTTACATTCCAAGGCAACGAGATATGAAGACTTAATATACGCACTTGAGGTGCCACAATGACAGAAGTAGATTATAATTCGGCTATGTATAGGCGGGAAATTCGAATTTCAAAGAACGATATGAAACCATTTGAAATGTCCATAGAGCTTAAAGATTGGGACGGAGAACCCGATTGTAGAATTGGAAATTTTGCTAAAAATTTCTGGTTGAGAACAAATTACGGTGTTAGAAAAAAGAAATACATTTCAGAAGCCTGTCTTGAGATGGCAGTGGAACAACTACTAAAGAAAAGAGGATATAAAATCCTAGGATGGCGTGATAGAACATGATAGCAGATGGGAAACAATTAATACTTAATGAATTGCGCCCAGCTTTTGAATGTGTTTGTGGCGTTACCTGGGATAAAAATTACTATCGAGATGGAATATTAAAAGGAACCTATCACTTTTGTCAAAAAAGAAAAGGTCATGGACAATTACATAAATGTGAATGTGGATGTGTCCATTGTGAAGAAAAGGAGGAAAAACAAAAATGACAAACATGGGAGAAGCATGGGCAAGAATAGTGAAAGTGCATATACTGGACGATGAGCTTGCAGAAACATTTCAATTCGTAGAAGAAGGAGAAATAAAAGACTCCTGGGAAGATATTAAACTTCACCTCCTTGGTTATTTAATTTCAGATTACCATAGAGTTGAAAAACTCTTTTCAGATCCAAAACTCATGTTTGAAACTGTGATATTGGAAGATTTAAGGAGTGCAATAATATTTTACAACACAACCAATCCCGAAGTTCAAACAGCCGTGGTGAATTACATATACGAAAGAGAAAACAGATATAAGAAAAGCCCTCAATAGGTTCCCTGGAGAAAGCTTTATATACTCATAGGCATTTAGCTATTTGTCGATGAATAATCGACTACCAAAAAGGAGGTAAAAGCATTGACCCTAATAAGTCTTGTAAGACGGAACAACGAACCGTCCATAGAGAACGTCCGTGTTTACACGAGGACGAAGTCTCTGGACGCTTTCGCAAGGATGAACAGCTACGAATACGACAAGGAAAAGACCACCCTCAGCAAGGGTGATGATGTCTTCGACATCGTGAGGCACGGAAAGCAGAACGTCATCGGCTGGACCGAAGCAACTGCTGTTCCCGAGGAGATCCTCCACCCCAAGAAGGAGAAGAAGGTGAAGGAGAAGAAGGAGAAGCCTGCAAAGAAAGAGAAGGCTTCCAAGAAGAAGGAAAAGGCCGATAAGACTCCGGCCCCAGAAGAGTCCGATGAGAATTGATCCGAAAAAAAAGATCTGAACCGAGGGACGAGATGTCTGTGTGATGTCTCGTCCCAATTTTTTTTTAATTTTTTAAATTTCCAGGCGAAAGGACTCTATTCAATTTTTCAGAATGGAACCTTACCGCTAAAGCAACATCTTTTTGACGAAATCGAATATACGACGGAAATATCGAAAGGCTTCAACCCCGCACATACTCCTTAAGTTTCAGTGTAGTTAGCATATCTTTATGTTCAAAAAAAGAACGTTCAAAAGGCGCAAAGGAATTAAGTTACCACTTCCATTTGGACCATGGTAAAATGTCATGTCCGTGGGAGAAATTTAGTCCAGGAATTGTGTATCCTGGAGTTTACCAACTCCTGCCAGGATTCCGTTTCGGTGCACGGAAAAGGTTCTGATGAGGTTCTGAGAATAATGGTTCTGTTAAGGAACCAAGAATGGTTCTGATGAACATCCGAATACAAAAATTTAAATATTTCTTTAAACTTACGTTATCTCAAGTGAGCAAATGGTAGAGCTTAACAAAAAAGAATTTACCCCAGATTGGTATGATGAACACATGAATAATCGGAGATACCACATGCATGCTGAGAATAGTAAATTCTACCACGTCTGGAGATGGGCATTACATAACATATCAAGAATAGAACCCATCATAGAACTTGGTTGTGGAACGGGTCAATTTGCTGAAATCGCCCTAAAAGAAGGTTATAATTACAAGCTCGGCATTGACTTTTCTCCTAAAAATATTGAAACAGCTCAAATGATTAATGAAAAATATGCCGACAGATTTGTCTGTGAAAATCTTGACAACTTCATAGTAATAAATCCTAAAATGACATTTGTTTCATTTGAGGTCATTGAACATTTAGAACATGATTTGGAACTTCTTGATAAATTGAAAAATTCAAAAATAATATTCACCGTTCCAAATTTTGATGCAACATCACACCTGAGATACTTCGAAAATGTTCCTGAACTTGAAAAAAGATACGGAAAAATTATAAATATCGACAGAGATAATATTGCATTATTTTTTCATGGTGTTCACACAATATATGGAGTTATCGCAAATGACGGAATCTTTCGTGAAGATTATATTACCCAGTAAGTCGTTATCTCTCGAAGATGCTTTTGAGAGTTGGATGCCATGTGCTCCATTTTTCTCGAAACCCGAACCTCGACCATATCAACGAGAAATAATAGGTATTCTCCGCGATATAATAGAGGAAAAGAAAAAGAAATATATCTTCATGCAATTACCAACAGGTGCAGGAAAATCAGAAATAGCCGTGACAATAGCTGAATACTTCAGGAGAAAACATTCCAAAGATTACTATATGTTATCTATGGACCATGGACTTACGGCACAATACAAAAGAGATTATCCATTCCTTAAAGAGGTAAAGGGGAGACAAAACTTTAATTGTATTCTTGAAAATCACCGACATCTTAAGGCGAGTGAAGCTCCGTGCACCTCAAAGCATAAAGCTTTTAGATGTCCTATAATGTCAGAATGTCTTTA
>CAZWDF010000184.1:0-3074 GCA_964632335.1 uncultured Candidatus Saccharibacteria bacterium
GAAATCGGAATAGGTGGGGTCTTCAATTTCCGGAGGGTTGCTGGTCTCTATGCCGTATTTCTCGGGGCACTTCTTGGGGAAGCGACCGATGCGGTTTTTCAGCATCAGTTTGATCGCTTGCGGGACCTCAATCGACTCATCGATCCAGTAGCCGGTGATCTCCAGGGACTTGAGTTTCTTGATGTGCTCCGGCCGGTCGCAGGAACGGAAGAGGATCTCGGCTTCATAGCCCTCGCCACGGATGATGAGTTCCATCCGGCTCTCTGACCAATCGCTGGAATTGAACGCTTCCGGGAACCACTCCTTGACCGTGCGGATAGTAGTGTCGCGCAACTCGACGTAGGTGTTTCTCACCACCGCCCAGCGCGTTTTCGTGATTCCATATGTGGCGAACAGGTGCTCCGGAAGGAAGCCGCCGATCTCCAAGGCTGCCGCTGTGGTCTTGCCTGAGCCAACAGGTCCCACAATGCAGCGGTTGATGGAGTTGTCGTTATGAAAGAGCCGCAGCGTGGGCAGCGGCTCGTAGTTGATGCGGTCGGTTTCGGCTTTGCTCGGAGCCGCGATCACGTGCTAACTGACCCGCTCCAGGGCCAGGTGCGCAGAACCGATCCCCCCGGTCGTGACCGCGATGGAGCGGATCTTCAGGTCCGTCCCCGGCAGGAAGTCGAACTCGTAGGCCGGCCAGTGGTCGCGGTCGCTGCCGGCGGCCAGGGTGAAAGGCATTTGGTAGATCCAGACCCCGTTCAGCGTGCGCGTCAGCAGGTAATGCGTGACGATCTGCGCCCTAGCCGTCATGTAGATCTGCTTCAGGCGGTAGGTCATGCCCATGGGTACGGTGTAGAAGCCGCTCATGGTGCGGTTCATGCCGATCGCTATCCAGCCGCAGAGTTTGGTCAGGTCGGAGGGCACGCCCGCTGTCTGCGTTACAGAGGAGTCGGCGATGTAGATGATGCCGGCGTTCTTGAGGCCAGTGCCTACCGCAATCACCTCCGCGCCCAAAAGGCGCAGGTAGGCCTTGGTGCTGACCACGGCGGTCTGTCCGTTGAGATTGATGTCCTCGGTCTGGAGCTTGCGGTCGGCATCCAAGCCGATGAGCCGCAGCGTCCAAGCCCCGGTGCCGGAAGTCAGTACGTCCGCGGCGCTGCCCGAAGACACGTCGAGGGTCACAGCCGCAGCGAACGGCAACCAGTCCTGAGATGCGTCCCAGAGATCTTCCTCGGCGTTGGCGATGGCGCCGTTGAAGCCGAGAACCAGCACGCTTTTACCTGTAAGCTGTTCCAGTAGGGTCATAGATTAGCTCCTTCGGCGCTTCTTGCTGGCGCCACGGTATCCATGCGCGTAGGCCGCTCGTCCCTGTTTTGCGGCCTTCGCCCGTGCTCCCTTGCCCTTGTAGACTTTCCCGTGGCCACCCCATCGATAGCCACCGGCTACTTTCCTGACAGGCATGGATCAACTGTAGTAATGACAGAGGAAAAGATCAATAGTTTTACTTCGGACTCCATCTGCCACTGATTTTGATGCCGATCTCATCGTAGGCGCCTTCCCACCCGGCTACGGGCTGGTAGTAAAAGGCATAGAGCATCTGCGGATGCCGGCAACTATGAAGGTAGTGCAACTCAATGCCCTTCCAGCGAAGGCCGGCGCGGAACTCATAGAACAGCGCCTCCGGGGCATAGTTCCAGGCACCATCCTGCTGCATCTGCACGCGCAAGCCGCCGCCCAAAAAGGCGAAGCCGAACATTTCGACTTCGGCCTGCAGATCGGTGTAGAAGATCGGCCCGCTATCCTGCAAGGCCACGTCCATCGGGTAGTAGTAGCTGCCCTCGTAGTAGAACACCTGCGCCTCGCGCTGGTACATCATGAAGCCGTTCTGAGGCACAATACCCGCCTCAAGGGCAAAGATAAAAACTAACCAGTTCATACGATTCTCTCCTGTCTTTTTTTTATGATCTTACCACCTACCACGTAGATGATGCCCACGTTCTGCTGCACGCCTCCGCCGGCGGCCTGCTTGCGGGCCCCGTGCACGTCCGCCAGTAGCTCCGTGGCCCGCATGCGCGTGGCGTTGTCCTCGACCTCGATGGTGTCCCGGACGGTGAGCACGAAGGGCGGCTTGCCCGGCAACCCTTCTTTTGCCGGCTTCGGGGGGACGATCTTGCTCTTCACGATCTCCCGCAGGGGGTTGGCCTTGAGTCGCTGGTCCATTTCCACCCCCAGACGGTCCTCGCCCAGGCCATGCAGCAACAGCATTTCCCGCAGGTCCTCGGCATGATCCCGCAGGTAGCGCTCAATCATGCGCTTGGCTATGTCTGTGGCGCTTTTCCTCAGAGCCCTACTATCAGGGAAAACCTTGAAGTACGCGCGATTGTATTTGACGCCCTTGATCTCATGTAACCGGACCAGCTCACGGATCAAGTGCAGCGGAGTGCTCTCAGGGACCGACTCAGGTTTCCTACTTTTTCCGACTGCCTCAACTTTGCCCTTCTTCGGTGCGGAGAGTTGGCGTTGTGGTTTCTTCTTGATCTCAGCCAAGGCAGGCATCTCTCAAACTTCCCTCCCGCACCGCGGGCAATAGTCTACCGGCTCCACGTCCATACCCGTACTGTCGTTCTTGTAGTCGTGCCGTAACCATCGCTCGGGTCCTCGCCAGCCGCACTCCAGGCATTCTACCGGCGCCCAGTCTACATGCCTGCCGTGGCCTCCGCTAAGTCTCTGTTGCCGGACCCACATGAGCCGGGAAATCCAGCACCTCAGCCGGCCGATATTGATCTTTTGCATCACAGTTGATCCAGTACCTGCCTCACTGCGAACACCGCCGCCAACTCGTGGCTTTCCCGGTATTCTCCCGGCTTCGGATTGTCCCGGAGGGTTTTCTGCTCTAGGTATACGCGAAACCGCACTTTCTTTTTGCCGCTGGTCTTGCGGTGCATCACGAACTCGGTAACGTATGCCAGATTCTTGATCGCCGGGTAGCGAGGGTCCGAAGCGACTCGCAAGCCCAGGTCATTATACTCCGCCACGGCGAAGCGTTTCTTCAGGTCTTTAAGGATCATGTCACCTCCCCGATCGCGAAC
>CAZWDF010000185.1:0-3061 GCA_964632335.1 uncultured Candidatus Saccharibacteria bacterium
GGGTATGGCAGCTTATCAAGGGGCTAATGCTATTGGTCAAATGGGTAGACAAAGCGAACTTAACCAGATGCAAGCAAAAGGCTTACCATCTTATCAAGCGCAAGGATATGCTAAAGGTGGGTTAGCATCTGCTAACAAGCAAATTGAGCAAACACAGATTATGAAAGTATTTGAGCATTATTTTCAGAATCTAGGCGTTGATGTCAAAAAAGGCATGAATGACCTTCAAAAAGAAATTGCGCAAGGATTACAGTTAATTCCATTTGAAAGCTCTGTAATGGGCTACAAAGATCTTGGAAACAATGTTGCTCAGATTCATTTCTTTACTGTTGGCACATTAAAAGATTTGACGAATGATATGCAGTATTTCTTTAAATACCTTAAAAACAAAGGTGTTAAAACTGTATATGACACATTGCCAGCGCCAATTACAACTCAAATGTTGGTTAAATTGGGCGCTAAAGTAGAGCAGTCTGACAATGCTAAGTACAAGCTGAAGGCTACAATATGACCGACTTGGCAGTAAGGCAGGATTTAGATAGTCTCCTTTCTCAGAAAGTTGAAACCTTGCTTTCCCAAGTTGAACAAATGCCACAAGTAGATTGCCAGACTAAACATTACTTTGGCCCAAGCATCTACATCCGTGAAGTAACTATGCCAGCTGGCTCAGTAGTGATTGGCAAGCCACATCGCAAAGAGCATATGTGCGTCATGCTCCAAGGCAGAATGATTATTGTTGATGCTGATGGCAATAAAAAAGAACTTGTAGCCCCACTAACTTTTGTTGGTGGAGCTGGTCGTAAAGTAGCTTATATATTAGAAGATACCGTATTCCAAAACATTCTGGCAACAGATGAAACAGACATTGAAGTACTAGAAAACATGTTAGTAGATAACACCCAGCCTATGCTGGAAGGAGAATAATATGGCAGTTGTCGCTTCCGCAACAGGCGTAGCATTAGGTATGACCGCTGGCACTATTGGTGCTGGGTTAGTTGGTGGTGCAGTTCTTGGAGCTGGTGCTGGTGCTTTATATAGCGCAGTAACAAAAGACGGCAATATCCTTGATAGTGCATTAACAGGTGCGTTAATTGGTGGAACTGTTGGCGGTATTGGTGCTGCAGCTGGACCAGCACTTATGGGTGAAGCAGCAGCTGGTACTGTCGCTGGTGGTACAACTCCTGCTCTTACTGCAGCAGCTAACCCAGTATATGCTGGTAGCTCTGCGTTTGGCGGAGTAGGAGGAGCATCTGTTCCTGCTGCTGGATATGCTCCTGTTACTGCTCTTGAAGCTGCTGCTTCTGGATCAATTACTCCAGCTACAGTTGCGCCTGCAACCGCAAGCAATCTTATTAACACTCAAATGCCAGGAAACTTTATGACATCCGATGCTTCATCATTTGGTGAGGGGTGGGGGCCAAAAGGGTTTGAAGGCGGACCAAAAACTGGACTATCACCAAAAGAGATGCTTGGCTATGGTTTAGCTGGAACAGCAGCCTTATCATTATTAGGTGGCATGAATCAGCCTAAACTTTCAACTACCACTGGTACAAACCCTAGCTATATTCGTCCATACACTTATTCCCAAACTAAGAATCCTAACTACGGACAGCCTGGACAGACTTATTACAATCAGTCTTACACTGCCCAGCCAACATATCAAGCTGCACAAGGTGGTGTTATTCGCATGGCGCAAGGCGGTTTGCCAGTTATTCAAACTAACATGTATCCACAAAGCCAGCAAGAGCATGTGAATTTTGCTACGCCAACACAGATGCCTACAAGTGCTGAGATTGTAGCCTCTGATTACGATACTGCAGTTAGCCCATACACTGGTGAAATGGCTCGTATGGCTGATGGCGGTGTCGCTGTTGATCCTAATGCACAAGCTGCATATGTGCCAGCTACTAATACTCCGCCTGTTCAGGTAGGAATTGTTCCTACTCCTGTAATGGGAAATCAATACACAATTCAACCACAAGCTCCAAGCCAAGCTGTTACAGACTACAACAAGCTGATTGCTAGTAGAGCTAACGAAGAGTATGTAAAAACATTACCCCCAGCAAATATGATGCCAGGCGGTAAGTATGGAACTACTGATTTAACCAATCAAATTACACAGGACTATCAAGATGTATTAGGTCGTGCGCCAGATCAACCTGGTCTTGACTATTGGTTAGGTAAAGCCCAAAGTGGGACTAAACTAAGCGACATTAAGAATGCGTTCAAGACATCTAACGAGAATTTAACTGCTCGTCCAGAAGAGCTAAAAACTCAGCTTGCTAATTCTTATCAAAGTATTTTGGGTCGTGCGCCAGATCAACCTGGATTGGATTATTGGACTCAACAATTCCAGCAGGGTACAAACTTTAATGATATTCAAAACGCATTGAAATCATCTCAGGAATATACAACTGCTCATCCAGTAACTGGTGGAGTAGGCGCACCATCACAAGCAGACATTGATGCTTACTTGGCAGCTAATCCAACTACTTCTAGAACTTACAATGCTGCTACCAAAACATATAGCGCACCTACTGTAACTCAAGCACAGATTGACGCTTGGAAAGCTAGAACAGCTGCTGCTACTGTTCCAGAAGGAATGTATACAGCTCCTGATGGTTCGTTATGGGCAAATGCACAAGCGTACACGAATTCACAGCAAGGTCAAGGCGGCGGTGCTAATGGTGGCATGATGCCTAACGCTCTGAAGTACGCTAATGGTGGTGGTATTGCTGGTGCTTATAATTTAGGCAGCTATTCTGATGGTGGTCGTTTACTCAAAGGACCAGGCGATGGCGTATCTGATGACATTCCAGCGGTAATTGGGCAAAACCAGCCAGCTAGATTGGCTGAAGGTGAGTTTGTTATCCCAGCCCGTATTGTGTCCGAGTTAGGTAATGGATCCACAGACGCTGGTGCTAAACGCCTTTATGCCATGATGGATAACATTCAAGCTGGTCGTAAGAAAACTATTGGCAAAGACAATGTAGCAAAGGATACAAAGGCCAAGAAACATTTACTTGCGTAAATTATGAACAATAAAGAAGGAAAATTAGAG
>CAZWDF010000186.1:0-3045 GCA_964632335.1 uncultured Candidatus Saccharibacteria bacterium
GAGTTCGCGGAGGGCATGATTGAGGTCTACGTGAGCATGCCGATTGACAAGCAGACCATCCTCAACGCACTTCGTGCGACTGAGCTTGCTGGAGCAGTCGAGCAGCAGCGCGTTGTCTTCCATGACAACAGGCAGGTCATGGTAGAGCATTGGAGCCTGAACGTCTCTCCGGGTACGACTGGATATGACCCGTCGCCTCCGGGCGAAGAGAATCCTCCCACCGATGAGCAGAATATGCCTCCGGGCATGTCTCCTGATGAAATGATGGCCGGGGCTCCGGGTGGAGGTATCCCGCCCGAGATGGCGGCCATGATGGGCGGCGGAATGTAAGATGACCGCCATACTTGTACTACTGGTCTTTTGCTGGGGGGTGCATCACAGTGCCAAGTGTGAACGAAAAACAAAGGGCAAAGATGGCCGTACTGTACAGGCAGGGTAAGATTACGAAGGCCCAGTGGGAGAAGTACAAGGTTATCAAGCGTCCGCCGAAGGGGAAGAAGTAATGGCTGCATGCTCTGTTGGTGGGGCGCATGAACCCGCAGATGTCCAAGACATCAAAGACGGGGGCCAGTGGGTGATGAGCAAGTATTGCGTCAAGTGTGGATACTGGCTCACGCTCGATACCGAAGCCGACGACGGAACCTACAAAAAGACGCAGAGGAGGTAACGTGGCTGGTCCTCAGACTCCAGTAATCAAACAGAACAAGCAGTATGGCGACCAGAAGGCGCTAGACAGCCTCACCCGTCAGGGTACGGGAATGAAGTATGACAACGCGGGTCCCGTCACTGAACGACGTGGTGCTGGCCGTCCACCCGGCTCTGTAGCCGCTCCAGCGCCGGGCATGCCCGGTCCTACGGGCGCTCCCGCGCCGGGTGTCCCCGGCAACGAAGCCGAACTGATGGATAGATTCGCTCGCGCCACACTTGTGGCGAGCGTCGGGCAAGCCTCTGCTCAGGAGCTGATGGCCGGACCTTGGCTGCGTTCCTACGCGCAGTTCTCGTATGAAGAT
Organism: uncultured Candidatus Saccharibacteria bacterium; assembly: GCA_964632335.1. Lineage (GTDB taxonomy): Bacteria > Patescibacteriota > Minisyncoccia > Minisyncoccales > CAZWDF01 > CAZWDF01. The sequence continues at coordinate 1,011 of CAZWDF010000186.1, forward strand.
GTGGAGCGCAAAGGAAAGGCCCTACAGGCTGGTACTCCGTTCTTTGACGCCGAGTTCTAAGTAATGGTCGTAGTCTCCACCGAGGGCGACCTTCGCTACTACAATAAGACTCAGGCCGCAGCGCAGAAGAAGAAGAAGAAGGATGAGCAGCGGCATGTCCCGCCCCCGTCTATCACGGGGCAGACGCGGCCGGTATACGATACCGAGGGAAGAGCCCACGCCGTAGCATCGGCGTACTTCAATCGCACCGGCAAGTTGCCGTCCCCAGAGAAGCTCTATACTTTCGTCAAGGTGACGAACAGCCCCGCCTTTGATTCCCAAGAGAAGTTCAACGCCCTCTTCCCAGACTGGGTCTCCCAAATGGATGAGGACGATGACGACATCCATCCGTTTGATATGTTCCTCAACCCGGCCAAAGCCGCATTTGAGGAGATGCAGCGCGACGGGCGCATCATCACCCCGGAAGAGCGTGCCGAAGAGATGCGCCGGAAGCAGTCTGACGACAAGCTGAATCAGGCACTCGACAAGATTGAGGCGCGGAAGGAACAGGCCAAAATCCAAGAGGATACTGGCCGCGTGCCAACCGGGACAGAGGTCCAGAAGAAAGAGGCGTACTACCGCCTTTCTCAGGGTCAAGGCACGGAGATGTTCTATGAGGACCAGACCAAGGCCCGTACCGCTGCCCGACTCTCAGACGACCTTGAAGTTCGGCGCGGCCTGCAGGGGAACGACCTGCTCATGGCACCGAACGTCATCAATCGTGTCCGCAAGACGTACTTTGAGAAGGGGCGCAAGGAGCTTGGTACTCCCGACAGGCTGGCGCTCGATGAGTTTGCTCAGAAGCTCGCCTTTACCTACGGAGACGAGTTCGCTGCCTACTACGATTTTGATGTCCACAAGGTGACGTGGGACTCCCACTTCGACTCGTTCGTGTCGCGCTACATTCTTGAGGCCAACCTTCCATACGCCCTCATGGAGACCGTCGGAGACGACAACGGGCAGATGCGTAAGCAGGCCATGCGGAACATCGAGATTGCGACGCACGGCAAAATCAAGGCCGACACCGACGTCTACTCCCTCATGAAGCTGGCTGGTATTCAGGGCGACCCGGAGAACCCGATGCGTGTCTCAGACCAGTATTCTGAGATGCTGTTTGCGGGTTACTACAACGGGCGTAGGGAAAACTGGTCACAGCGCGAGGCGGTCATCGCCTTTGCAGTAGACTTCGGTGAGGAGTCGCTTCCGGTTTCTGCCCGTGGATACTACGAAGAGGCAATCAAGGACTTCAAGCCGGTCATGGCGTACGGAGAGTCCATCTATGAGACGCTGAGTCTCGCCGCGTCTGAGGCGGTAGCTCACCCAGAGCGTGCTGGTCTGGAGGCTGAAAAGTTCGTGGTCCCCGAGGGCCATGACCCGAACATCGTCAACGCCGCACTTCTGGAGACCGTTCTTGCCCTTGCCGAGTCGAGTGAGGGGGAAGAGTTCGGCGCTATCGGCGCGTTCACTGGATACGAGAAGCCCCGTGTAATCGGGAAGGCTGGACCCAGTAAGGGGCAGCAGGCACTTCGCTCAGAGATGCTGAACACGATGGTTCGCCCCGCCGCAGGAATGACTCCCGAGCTGGACCCGTTCACGAAGTACGTCATGTCCGTTCCTGAGCGTGCCATCATGGGAGTCATCATGATGGGCCGCTCTAGCCTAGAGCAGATGACTCACCTCGTTTCCGGTGATGAGAACTGGGACAACTGGGACAACATGACGCTGCCCCCAAAGGTCGCAGAACTAGCCAAGCAGCAGGGCATTGAGGGCGACGTAACCATAGAGGACATTTGGCGTCTAACCAACGCTCAGGTGAACTACTGGGATTCTCGCGGCTCCGGGTGGACATCGGGCATGCAGGGACTTTCCCACTTCTACCTTGACACGATGGATGAGTCCTTCGGAACGCAGATGGGAGAGAACGGGAAACTCCTCTTCACCTTTGAGCTGGTCACCGGACTCGCAGTCGACATCCTTTCCGATAAGGGCATCGGGG
>CAZWDF010000187.1:0-3041 GCA_964632335.1 uncultured Candidatus Saccharibacteria bacterium
CTTCTTCCCGATAAGCGGGAAGGTCTTGGTAATGATAGCACCGTCCACGTTCTTTATCTCCAACGGAAACTCCCAAGCGTTGAAGATAACGGTGATCCCTTGATAAACTAAATCACGGAAGATACGCACCCACTCCTTCATCTTAAACCCAACATCACCGTACTCTCTCAGCTCCGGTGTTTCTTTTCCCCGGCGCATAGTAAGATTGAGTATGAGCTGTTGCTCAAGCTCTGACATATTGTCCAAGACGATGTACTTGAAGTCATGCTTCTGCGTCCTCAGGTACTTATAGAGTTCATCAACGACCTGTTCAATCTCGTAATTCTTTACTGCTGCTAAGAGATTGAATACAATGTGCTTAGTCCCGAGCAAAGGCCCTAAGCCTGCTTCAGTGTTGATTATCAACGTTTCTCCCTCGGGTAAGGTAGAAGCAAGAGTCGTCTTGCCTATCCCGGGATCAGCGTAGATTATCAACGCTATGCCCCTGTTAATCTTATCTGGTATCGTTTCAAACTGCACTTGTCACCTCCTTAATTCTGCTACCGCATCTGCAACAGCAGCTTCTATATCTGATCGCACATCAATGGTAAAATCATCTGCGACAATCTTCGTCCACTGTCGCTCTATCATCTTCCTGAGAGCCGTGGCTTTGATTGCCACAATATCAGGATGATCCATCAATTCCTCTTGATCTAATGTGAACCCTACGGCGTATTCTTTATGCTTAAAGCGCATCTTAACATCTACCTCGTAGACCATTCCATATCCACCTTCACCAAAGATAACCTGGGCAGGAAAGGGAAGACCGTCCATAATGATAGACTTAACTAAAACTTCCCAGCTTTGCGCCACTTCTCCCACTCCTTTTCCATAACAACTACCTTCTCTGTAAGGGTAGTGATTGCCTTAGTAAGCTCTTTAACAGCATCAAGGATATCACCCAACGTTGTTTCCTTCTTCTCCGATGGTAGGTCTGCCATTACTTATCACCTCCTTCTTATTAAAGTAAAGTTCAAGTGTCAACTGGTCAGGCTTATCAGCCATACAGATTTTAAGATAAGGACACTCACTTCCAAAGTTCCAGCACTGGTCAAGATTGCGGTAGAACTTACCTGTCTTGGTCTTATCAATTATATCTTCGGCTAATCTGATTGAATCTTCTTCAAAGTTACGGAGGTCAACTGGAGTGCGGTAAGAGAGGTGGCGGGAGTAATAGAGTTTAGGGCGTGTCTTGTAGTCGTGCATTATGCGCCGGCCAAACTCATCTGCGGTTTCATTCACTCCTTTACGTAGGAGTGGTTTCTTAATGTAATCATAAAGTATTCCTTTGACATCATAGCCTAACTTAATCATACCATAGACGTAGCCCGTACCTTGCGCGGAAGTAGAGCATCGGCCTTCAAACTGGCGTTGGGTGAGGCCTGTGGTTTTAAGCTCCCTCACCCACCAGTTTCCGTGCTGATGGACACGGCCGTCTACTTTCCCTACTAACTTGACTCCGTTTATAAGAGGAATCTCAAAGCGTTCCTCCGACGCTATCTGGTCAAACTTCTCTTTCTTATAAGGATAATTCCACCACATCCCGAGAGCAATATACTTGGCTATGAGCAAATCCTCTTGGTCGCTTGCTTCCTGCTTGGCTAATTCTTCTGTGAATTTATCTGCTATGTATTGGTAGACTTCTTGGTCTGCTCCGCCTTTGAAGAAAAGGTCAAAGCCTTCGTGGAGTACTGCGCCTAAGGTAAGGGAAGGAATTTTAATGACGGGTTCTAAATGCTCTATGTATCTCCAGTAAAACTTCTTCTGACAACCCCTGAATGTAGACCCGTTATTGTATGATAAATCCATTGTTCCTCCGAATAGTTGGAGATAGGCACCGGCACTTCTAATAGGTTTGCCCATGGCCTCCGGCTTCAATGAGTTATAATAAACAGAGGAGTTTGTTGTCCCCCATTTGGACTCACGAACACCATCACAGGCGGGGCTTTCTCGTTAGGCGTCCGGTGGACACACCGGGGCCTATCTCTCATTTAAGTTCCTGAACAGCTCTATCAATCGCTTCTCTCAATGGGTCGTTACCTTTACCACCCGGGATATCGCTGACAAACTCCGTACCTTCACGCTTGACAACATCAGAGGTACCATACACACCCTTCCAATCAGTCCAACCCTTAGCAAACAGTCTGGCCGCCTTCTCCTCAAGAACCTTAGGGACAATGAGTTTATTTGCTTCTTCCTTGATCATATACCACTCATCAGGAGAACAGTGCGGGTCAACCTTAATTGACTGCCCGTAAATCTTATGTGGAAAGTTCTTTGACGGCATTGTCTATTGCCCTCTGTAATTTAGTCTTTGGCTTAGTTGGATACTTATATAAACAATCTAAGATATCGGCACTCCACTTGGTCATATAAGCATCAGTGAAGACTTCTCTTAAAGTTGGTTCCAACAAATCCATCCACTCGCTATGTGTCGCCATAGAAAGATTGCCCCCGATAAGTGGTACTTGCCGGGGTGAGTATACCCTTCGGGGACCGACGAAATCCCTACCACCCAGAGCGGGGGACAAATAAAAAGAGCACAATGCTTCTGTGCTCTAAATGATAAATTCTAATTGTGCCCCGGCAATTTTCATATTAACTCCGTCGTTGGGTAGCCATAGGATTCATATGGCTATAATATCAGAAAGAATTATTTTGTCAAGGAAATTATTGTAATGCTTCGGACTTCCAAAGAGCCGCCTTATTCTTTTTGAAGTATTCCTGTACCGGCATCAGTTTCTTCTTCATCCCTCTAACAGCAGCTTCTGGCGTAAACGCAGGACCAATCTTCTTGGGGATTTCATCAAGAGGCATATTAGTCATCTTATCAGCAACTTTCCTGTTGAAATAATCAACGATAGCTCTCTTACGCTCAAGCCTTTGCTTGAACGGAATTAACTTTTCGCTTTCAGCTGCTTCGCCATAACGCTGTGCTCCTCCAAACCACTCTATTGCCTGCAAGAGATTATCAATACTCTCATTCTCTGTCGTAGGAGAAG
>CAZWDF010000188.1:0-3037 GCA_964632335.1 uncultured Candidatus Saccharibacteria bacterium
CACTATATCAAAGCTAATTCTGTCTGTCAATAAGACTACTGGTATTAGTCTAGGCACAACTCATGGTTATTGTCAAGCACCATCCTGCACCATCCTGATAGATGATTTGACATCCCTGATTCTCAAAATGGAACGGCACGCGCAGCAGTTTCAGCTCCTTCTGTATTGCGGGCTGCTTATCTGGCTCGGCTAACAAGAGCAGGAATCCTCCGCCGCCAGCTCCGAGAACCTTTCCGCCCACTGCGCCTGCCTTCAGCGCCTGGTCATACAGCCAGTCAATGTACTGAGTGGATATCGCCTCTGACGTGCGTTTCTTGATTTGCCAAGATTCTCCTAGCAGCCTCCCAAAGTCCAGAATCCTACCATCTGCCACGCACCAATCCTCTAGATAGTTCCTACCTTCAGAAGCTAAATCGGCAAGTGCCTTGAACTCGCCCTGATGCTTGTTCATGTTGGTCACGATGTCAGCCGCGATCTCTGGCGCATTATGGACAAAGCCAGTGAACAACAGCATCAGATGACCTTCTAGGGCCTCTAACATAGGATGGCTAACCTTTACCGGCCAAACCTTCTTAGTGTTACCCAAAAATTCCATGTAGTTGAGGCCGCCGATGGCACATGCCAGTTGGTCCTGGCAGCCTACCGTCTCGCCAATCAAGTCTTGCTCAACATGGATGGCCTCATCAGCTATGTGCCTGTTGTTGAAGTCATTCTGGTTCTGGAGCGCATGGAGACACTTAAGTAATCCCACAGTATAGGCAGAACTGGAGCCAAGTCCCGTCCGGGCAGGCAGATCTCCGTCATGTTTGATGGTCAAATACTGATCCACTCCCATAAACTTCAGGCATTCCCTTGCGCTGGGATGTCTGATGTCCTGAATCCGCCGCACGTGCTCTATGGTAGAGTACGAGACCTCATAGCGGTGATCGAAGACCGGCAGGATTTCCCTGACGGTGATGTAGGAGTATTTGTCAATAGTTGTGGATAGCACCGCGCCAGGATGGTCATGGAACCAAGCGGGATAGTCGCTTGAACCGCCCAAGAAGCTGATTCTCAAAGGTGTCCTGCTGATAATCATAGTTCTCCTGTTCCCTAGTCATCCTCTAATCATTGGCATCTAGACATATATAGACATTGTTAGGCTGTACGTGTATTTCTGTTATATGATAGCCTGAATTATAATAACTTGGGTTCAAAGTTATATACACATGCCTATGGTCTTCCTCTATATGCACTCCTCCTATCACTTTCCCATCAGGAGTCTTAACCGCTATCGCATCCATATCTTCTCCTTATCCATAATCTATTAAGCTGCCACGCAGCCTGACCTACAGGTCTCAGCCTTTGGCACAGCCCTGCTTCTCAAAATCTTCTTCTGTATACACGGGTGTGGCTACAGGATTCCGCACTGCTGATTTGCGCTGTGTCTTTTGGCGCGATACCTCCTGCAGCCGCCCGTTGCATCTGAGGCATCCCTGTTTGAATGAATCATAATGAATGTTGCAGTCAGGACAAATGTACATGAGATTCCTTCTAGTCGGCCCAATTATAGTGCTACGATTTTGGGTCTTTGTACAGGTTGTCCAGTGCCTGTATTTCCTTCTGGCGGTGACGTTCCCGCAGCTCCCCGATAGCCAAGCCCATCTTGAATAATGACACGACTGGGTCGAGGCCATCCTGGTGGGAGCGCATCACGGTCTCCTGCAAGAAGAAGTATACCATATTGGCCAGGGCATCATCAGAGCATATTAGCGATTCGACTTGCCCTTCGATTATCTCGATAAACTCCTCTCTGGTGCATTCGCCAAGCCCAAACGCTTTGCGGAGAGCATCATCATAAGGGCTGCCCTCAAACAGGGGGCCTACTTCCATGTCACGACTTCGCCGCCTGGCATTCGACTCGCCTCAATACGGTTCTGCCGCACTTGGGACAATCAAGGGATACCAGGCCAGAACCATAGAAGCGCGCTACCCTCTTGCCGCTCTTTACCTCGATATCGCCATCCCGGCCCATGACAGCCAGCAATATCACGCAGTCCGGGCAGAGAATTTCTTCACCTACCACTATACCTGCTCCCATCCTGTAGGAGTTTCAACCTCGATATGGCAGTGGCAGTTACCGAGGCACGAAGTTCTGGCTGCGGGGACCGTAGGCATCTGGTCCCAACTGTCATACTCTCCCGCCAGGTCAGGACAACCGTATCCGTACTCTGACTCTTCGCAATGTTTAGCGTTGGGGTCCAGCACCCATCTCACCCGCTTGGGCTTGCGGCCTACAGCAACATCCTTCTCGGCTTCCTGCTTGCCGATATACTGCGCTCCCAGAAACACAGCCGACCAAACGCCGCCGACATACATCTCCAGCCGCGCATGCAGAGCAGACATATTCTCGAACAGTATCACGGGGTCTAGCTGTAATTTTACTATCTTCTCTGGAGTAGTGGCGACCTTCTGCATCCTCTCGCGTATGTCAGGAATCAGGCTCTCGTCAATGAACTTCTCATTCTCCCTGATTCGGGAAGCGATAAGTTCTAGCGCCCCGGCATCGGGTTCCTGTTTCAAGCCCAGGATAACCGCATCTCGGATGGACTTGCGGCCAGCCAGTTTGAGGTCATCGGCTAGTTGGCCGATATTTGAGTCAACCACCAGGCCGATATTTCTCTTCTCTGCCTCAGCTTTCTGTATCAGCTTGCTCACGCGTCTAACCCAAGTGTCATAGATTAGGAGCAACTGCTTGCGATAGGATTCGGTTAACCGTTGCGCTGGAGTGGCGCGGGCGAAGGTTGCAGGAATAGGCATAGCCCTCGGTTCCTTCTCCAACTCCTCCGACATATCTGGTAGCCCTGCCATGGTGCGCAGGAACTTCTCCAACTCGGTATCCACGCGCACTATACCGCTGGATACCAAACTGCCCACGGTGTCCGCCAGAGCTTTAGTGTCAGCCTTGCCTGGTTCACTCCAGGTGATTTCGGGGTAGGCGGTCATACCGAGGAACTTGTTGAACTTGAACAGGAGAGGCACAAGCTGCTGATTCCAG
>CAZWDF010000189.1:0-3035 GCA_964632335.1 uncultured Candidatus Saccharibacteria bacterium
CTTCAAGATGCAACAAATCCTTATGGTCTTCTTGCACTAAATGTGCCCAATAATTTCCAAATACATAAGTTGATAGAAAGCTCGGGTGAAGCCCAACTACTTGAGACTCTGAAATATTACAGAGAAGAGATTTGTGCTTCTTTTGGAATGCCCCCGTCCAAGATGGGATGGAGCACCCCCGGTAAAATAGGAAATGAAGATAATATGGACGATGCCTACTATGACATTGTAGAAACTGTCCAGAGAAAAGTGGAAAAGTCTATATATAATGGTATATCTCGGTCTTTGGGAACGCCAGACTGCTATATGAAGTTTAACTCTTCTCGACCAAAGAGAATAAAAGTGGAGTCAGAAGCCCGCTCAAAAAATGCCCGTGCAATACAGGTTGGGAGACAGGAAGGTATAATGACCGTGAATGAAGCAAGAACCATTTACGAGCTTGACCCACTTCCAGATTCATGGGCAAATGACCCAAGATACCCAAGTCCTACCGTTGCAATACCGGCAGAACCTGATGATGAGGAAGAACCTGAAGAAGAGCCTGAAGAAGAAGAAGAAGAGGAATAGTATGGCACTTGGTTCGGGAATCTTTAAGATTTCTACCAACATTTTTAGAGCTGCACATACAATGCAGTTGATAGAAAAAGCTGCAGGAAGAGAAGTCACTACTGAAATGGATAAACTTGCAAAGAAAATACTTGTTACTGCAAAAGCGTATTGTCCTGTGAGAACAGGAAAACTTAGAATGAGTGGTAGAATAGAAAAGATGCCATCGTTCGGTTCAGAATTTGCTAAATCTCAAATCATCTTTGGAAACGATGAGGTAGGTTATGCAAAGTTTGTGGAATTTGGAACCTCATTCATGACGGGAAGATTCTTCTTGACGAGGGCGCTTTGGACACATGAGGATGAAGTGGCAAAAGTTTGTAAAAAGGGCTTTGAACGTGCGTGGGATACTGAGGTTAGAGCATTTAACACTGGAGGTCTAATAGGCTTAACATTGTAACCTTATTATTAAGTAATATTAACACAATACTTTTTTATATAGACTTATCAATCTTACCTTAATACTTCCTATGGATAGATAAAGGTGAAGCAATGACAAATGACAGTCCTGATTTTAAGGTGCTAATTGGCGCCGCATCTGGATATGAAAAGCTTTTCCAAGTCTATCCTACAAGAGAGGAAGCGAAGGGTCATTTTCCCTATGATGAGATGGGAATTAGGATAATTGGGGGGAAGAGCAAAATAACTGGAAGAATGACTCCTCAATCACTGAGATTTTCTTCTGAATCAAAATATTCTTGGGATGACAATTCTGTAAAGTTGTGGTGCAAAGAACACGGCTATGGAGACAATGTAAATATTTCCATAGTTGATAGAGTAAATGCCAAACTCATCGATAAAGTTTCAAAAGACATTGGAATATACAAGACGAAAGTCTGCTCTATTTCCAGCATCATAAACAAGTCATCTTGGAAAGAAGGACAACCACTCTTGATAGAGGGCATCATAACTTCAGATTCAATTGATAGTCATGGTGAAGTTGTCGAAGTTGAAGCAACCATGGAATCAGTGCCCTGGTACATGAAGTTCCCAACTGTTCGATACATGCACCAAGCGGATCCAATAGGCAAGACACTTGAGATTTGGAGAGAAGGAAACAGAGTTCTTGCCAAGATGTTCATTTCGGCAAGTGCAGTCGTTGTCATAAAGAGAATACTTGAGGGTATAATAAAGGCATTCTCTATCGGGTTCTTCTGGCTTGAAGGGTCTTGGAAAGACCATGATACAGAAGGGGGAAAGCTCAAAGTGTGGCACTTCACAAAGATAAGACTTGTGGAAGTTTCACCTGTAGATAGCCCCGCAAACAGAGATGCTGAAATAACATCTGCAAAGCCTGTAGGTGAAGATGATAAAAAGCTGGAAGTGGATCCTTCAAAGCTTGTAGCTACCTCATTACATGACGTAGCAATAGACACTACAATTAGGAATGATTTAAATCTTCTTTCTTCAGATTCAACAAATAGTTCTCCATCATTTGAAATTAAATCTTTGAAAGGAGGTGTCCAAACGCCCGAAGAAGAACCTGAAGTCATAGAAGAAGAAGTTCCTGAAGAGGTTCCGGCTGAAGTTGTTCCTGCTGAATCTGCAGAGACGCCAGCTGAGATTCCTGCCACTGAAGAACCTAAGGAACAGGAGCCTGCGAAGATTTATTCCGAGCAGGATTTCAACGTGAAGGTCCAGGAGGCTACCCAGCCTCTTGACGAAAGAATAGCAGAGCTGGAAAACAAGGTGAAGGACCTTGAGGTTCAGCTCGCAGCCAAAGAGTCCACAATAAAGGAACTGGAGAATACTCCCGCTGTGAGGGTATCTATGGGAATGGAGCCCACAAAAGAAGTAAACTCCAAAGGAGTTCCACTGGATACTTCTGAGGCTGATGAGAAGATGGCCCGGGTACTTAAGCGAGTTGCTGGGTACAAGGCTTGAAACTCAAAAACCTAAAACCCGAAATGGTGAAAAAGATGCCTGACAACAACGGACAGCCTCTCCCTGGAGAGGAGAAACTCAAGGCAGCACTGGACGGGTCCGCCGGTTACGGCGGGGAGTTCCTACCAGTGGAAACGGCCAATGAGATAATTGAGAGGGTCTTCGAAGAATCGTGGGCAAGGAACTTGTTCAGATCCGTGAACATGTCAACCGAGACCATGAAGATACCCAAGATCCTGACCGGAACAAAGATGTATGGGACCACGGGCAACAAGAACGTGGCTGCGACGGAGACCAGACACACAACCGACGAGGTTGAGCTGGCTCTGAAGACCATCATCGGGAACCACCCCATAGACAAGAAGACCATGGCATATGCGATTCCTGTCATGATGGGAACGCTCAAGGAAGACATAGTGAGCACCGTTCTGGAGACTGAAGAGGACGTCTTCATAAACGGTGACACGGTGACTACGTCTGGGTATGCAGACAACATCAACGGAGCATACCACGCCGTGAATTTCCCTGATGGGATAGCCGCAAGG
>CAZWDF010000190.1:0-3034 GCA_964632335.1 uncultured Candidatus Saccharibacteria bacterium
TAAAGAAGTAATGGGCGGTAAGCGTACCAAACTAGGCACTATATTAGAAGGTGCTGAGCGCATTGCGCAGTCAAACGATTTGGCAACGCGTGCTGCAGTGTACGATGATGTGCTTAAACAAACAGGCAACGAGAACGATGCTAGTTTACGCGCATTAATGATGATTAATTTCCAAAACCGTGGACACTCACAGGCAGTTAATACATTGATGGCAGCAGTGCCGTTCGTCAATTCACGCATACAAGGTGAGTATCGCTTACTCATGGCGCTAACCGGTCGTATACCTGGCGTGTCGAAAGCACAAGCTAAACAACTAATCATGTGGCGTGCCGCTAAGATGGCTGCCTTTACTATGCTGTATGCGATGGTCTCAGGCGGAGATGATGATTACGAACGCGCTGGTGAAGAGGTTAGAAACCGTAACTTCCTATTCAATGGTGTTAAGGTTCCAGTAGCTCCAGAGTTCCTAGCACTTAAAGTAGGTGTTGAGAAAGCCTATCGCCTAGCAACAGACCAAGAGTTTGAGACAGGCGCCAAGGCAGCACGTGCAGAGCTTAGCGCTTTGGGTGGTTTGCTAATCGGCATGGGTGACATGACTCCGACTATGATTAAACCAATGATAGAAAATACAACGAACTATTCATTCTTCTCTGGCCATAACTTGGTTGGGTTTAATCAAATGAGTAAGGACGTAAACCTTCGCTTCAATGAAGGCACCAGCGAGTTCTCCAAAGGCTTAAGCAACATGATGCAAGAAGTCGGTGGAAATACATTTAACATTAGCCCAATTAAAATGGATAACTTAATCCGTGGCTGGTTCGGTACGATGGGTAAAGACTTCCTATATACAGTAGACATGATGGTTGGTGATAAGCCTGCTGCTAAGTACAATCAGTTACCTTTAGCTGGTGGTATGTTCTACGACATGGAAGGTGGCGCACTTAAGTCTGACTTCTACGATTTAAAAGATGAGTCTGATCGCGCATACAATACGCTAAACGACATGAAGAAAAACAACCCAGAGGATGCGAAAGCTTACTACGACGAGCATAAACCACTTTTGGCTATTCACTCTCGACTAGATAAAATAGGCGAGTATTTAAACAATGCCCGTAAAGAAAAACAATACTTCACTAAAAAAGACCCTAGCACTGCACGGGATAAGCATAGCGAAATAGATACACGAGTGCACGAAATGCTGAAACAAAACCTACCGTTGATACAGAAATACCTAGACGAGCAAGACGGTATGTAAAAAAATCCCCCGGTCGGAGCCGGGGGAAATACTCAGAGATGAGTTTCGGAGATGACAAACAGAAGTTGTCGGGCATGATAGTAATATACTTTTCAATATAAATCAACACTATCCAACACTACCCAGTACTATCCAATAGTGTCCAACAACATCCAGCTTTATCCAATCCTCCAAACCAACACCCCTAAATAACCTTCCTCAACTGCTGCCTTCACATGTACTTTCATTTTAAGTTTAGCAGCTAGCTGGTGTATAGCTTCGCGCGACGCTTCTGTCTTAAGGGTGGGAATAAAGACACAATCCTTTATAACCATTGCTTCTAAAGGAAGGTCAATATTCGCACCGTCAGGTAACTTAAGTAGCGGCACTCATCTCACCTGCATCATGCCAAATTGACATGTCTAAGTTCATTGTGTTTGTATCAAACTCCAAAACGCGAACCGGTGCAGTAGCTACCCCAGTTCCACTAGCCATACGTTTCGTTGCTGATTTAGCACCGGTCAATTGAACCAAGCTCTGATATGAGAACTGTTTCTTAGTGCAATAGTCTTTGATCACGCTCGATGAAATGAATAGCTTTTTAGTATCCGGTTCCCATCGCGCTATGATTTTATTGATGTTCCTGTTCTTCGGTGTTGCGTATAACCCATTGGAGTCAGGCATTGCATCAATAATCAAGATGTTACTGTGGTTCTCAGATAAGAAGTCCGCTAAGAATGCGTCGTGTTTGGTAATGCTTTCTTTCACGTTGTATCGCATCTCTTTGATTTTCATAATCATATAGTCAATGTTGGCATTGATATCAAAGTCATGTAGGCCAAGCTCACGTTGAATTGCCGCATTGGTGTATGCCGCAGCGATAGCAGCTGACCATTTACGTTCTTTGCTGGTGAACTTAAACCGCTCATCTAAACGCTTACGTGTGTCTGTTACTAGGCCTTCAATCTGATTCACATTCTCAACCAACCAAGCCGCGTAGATATGACCGCCTACTCCGTAGTTGTCTTTTAGTTTTGAGAACTTAGCGTCAGCGTATGCCTTATCTAGCACAGGTGAACCACGCATATCGAACTCAAATATACGCATGTTCTCCGCTTCGCTTGATGCTTTAAGCGATGCTACCTTGTCGGTCAATGAAGCGTTGGCGCTGACCATTGTGTTTTGTGCCCAGTGAGTATTGTTCACGCGCTCTACGTTGGCACTGCTTGACATCCTTTCTTTACCACGACCGTGACCGGCCATATAGATAATGTCACTGCACACCTCAGCAGTTTTGTTTGTGAACTCATCGATGTAGAAACCTAAGTTGTTGTACACCCCCATACGATGGACTACCGCATTGATAGTATCGTGTGGCATTGAGGTCATCTCATCTGGGTGCCCCCATAGGCTGTTACATATCTGCCCTAGCGTAGACTTACCTACACCAGACTCGTCACTAATCATACTGGCCATCATGCCTGGCTGATCAATGAACTTTAATAATGGTGAGCTTGTCATAAAGAAATATAAGAACTGATGGATTTCAAAACCCGGTTGCTTATATACATCGACGATGTCGCGCCACTCTGACAGAGTGCCTTCCATACGAAATGTGTTTTGTGTGTTCATAGTTGCCGATGATGGTGGGCAGTGGCGAATACCTGTACTAGAATATTCACGATTACCTAACACAAAACAATTATCTTCTTGCCAACCCATTTGGGTCCTTGCTTTTTCTTCTGCATGCATTTGTCTTAACTCCTTTGTCATTGCTATCAAGTAATAACTCAACTCTTT
>CAZWDF010000191.1:0-3015 GCA_964632335.1 uncultured Candidatus Saccharibacteria bacterium
CGGTTTTATGAAGTTCTGGAAGATACCGAAGTGCCTCGTGAAGATCCCGCTGCTTCTCTGCCCAATCCGCGAGGATGATATCTCTCTCGCCAGTCATCAACCAGTCATTTACAGCGCTTTCCTCCTCGAATGTCAGATGCTCTTTGAAGACAAGGTCGCCCGGCCGGCACGCCGAACAAAGGTTCTTGCAGAAGTAATCCGCTAGGTTCTCAACACACTTCCACGCCCATTGCGCGGCACCCCTCACGTCAGAGTATGCCTCGTGAGCGACCTTGAAGTGGATGATCTCAGGGCGTAGGACGTGGTCTGTGGGCTTGGGCCCCGGGGCAGGCGGTGCGGCCTGTGCCTCTGAAACGAGTCGGGTTCGAAGCCTCTCGACCGCAGCGTCAGCCTCGGCCAAGTGCTTGTGGACGGATTCCTTGTTTCCCTCGCCGGTCGCAAAGAGCGACAGCGCGCCGACTGCCCTATACACACCTTCGGACGAGATGGACCGCTCCTCGAGCGCCACGCGAATCAGCCGCGAGAGCTGTGCAAAGTACATGGTCGTAATCAGATGTCCGACCATCTCCGCGCTGTTCTTTTCCACGCCCTCAAGGATCTCCAGGTGCGCGCTATTCCATAGCTCGGCAAGATACCGTAAATCGGCCGTCGACAAACGCCTGTAAGCATCCGGATCAGGGGGGTCGAACGTATCGCCAAAGCGAACCGCATCAAAACCAGGAAATAGCTCCTTCTTCAGCATGGTGGCCGACGGCGCCGCTCCATTTTCGCCCTGTCCCGCAGGCGTCGCCGAACTCTCCTCGTGATCTACCACCTCCCGCGTCAGCGGTTTCGGTTGCCGACAGGCTGGAAGGTGCCTCTCCCATTGCCTCGCCTGCCAAAAGAAGTCCTTGTCCTCGCCCTGAAACTCGCGTCTGCGATACTTGGCTATGCAATCATTCGCAAGAACTGTTTGGTCAATGTTGAGTGCTTCTCCAGCGGTGCATCCGAAGCTAATATCGTCCCCCTGTTCACACGAAAGCGCCCCGCGAATGCGGGCAGCTACATCTTTTGATTCGGCCTTGTAGAAGTAATACCTCTCCTTTAAGTCGGCGGTCGGATCTTCTGGACAGGATTCTCCCCAGGTCCACCATAGATAGACGCCTTTACCTTGGCCATGCACCACGGCCAATTCGTCACGAATAAGCGGTTCCCATTGCTGTGCCTGATAGCGATAACGCATCAGAAGCACCGTGCGATGGTCATGCGGAAGACCGCCTTCAGCCCACACTCCAGGATCCCAGTCACCGACGGCTTCAATCTCCTCCAGGACCCCAATCTGCTCTCGGCAAAGCACGCGCTCCGCGAGTTTCATATCAGCAGCGATGGTCAGCTCAAAGATGGGCTGGCTAACTCCGTCGACAAGCTTCTGCATGCCGTCGGGCGACCCCACCGGGGCAAGTGGATCGCCGGGTATGCCTGGGGCTGGCTTGCCCTGCACGAACATTTCCAGGATCGCCTCGGCTACGGTCTTTGAATCGACCTCGTAGAAGGGGTGTATCTTCTTCTGGTGGGTCAGTGTCGGGTCCGCTGCCCGGTCCGGATCATCAGCAACCTCAGTGCCCAGCAAGATAAAGGGAAGTCGGACGGTCAAGAAATATGGGCCGTGGCCGCTTTCAGGCGGCGGCCCAGCCGGAAGATCCTCCCGATACAAGTGGGTCATTTCTTGACGCAGCTTCTTCTCCCAGTGCAGCGCCTGCCGACAACAGAATTCTGGAAGGCCTTCGGCCGCTTGTCCAAGGAGAAGTGAGTTCACAAAGTACCTCCGACCATCGACCTTCTCCAAGTCCAAGGTGCCGCCGGAAGCCGCGTTAATGACCCTCGTCACCTCCTCGCCTACGAGCAATGCCCCATCAGGACCCAATGCGCCCTCTGCCTCGAAGGTGATCTCTGGTTTCTCAAAGGGAACGTCCAAGTCTCGTAAGTACTTCTCTTCAAAGAGCCTGCACATGCGCGTCACAAGCGGTTCCCCGGCGATATCCCACACCTCGTAGAAATAGAGCGTCTGCGGAGGGTTGACATGCCGAAGCACGATCTTGAGAAAGGAACGCCATCCCTGCATATTCTGCTTCTCGCGGAGTCATTCCATGCATTGTCTAAGCGACAGACTCGGTCGGATCCCAATCTGCTCGGCACGCCGACAGGGCTCCGCACAACTGGGCAACAATGAGTCCTTCCGTATCTTATCGAAGTCTTGCCTCGCGTTCCAGTTCCTTCGGCAACTCCAACGGCAGCCACCTTCTTCCGGCGCTTTCCCGCTCCTTCCGGTAGATGACCAATAGCGGCACATGCGAAGCCGCGGACGGAGCAACCATGGCTGATGCACACGATGCAGACCGGATGACCGATGCCCAACGCCTGGACGAGGTAGCTTGCATTCTTGCCACAGGCCTTCTGCGGCTGCTTGCCAAGCATGCCGCCGGCCCGAAAAAGAGAGAGATTTCGCGGGACAATTCACTTGGCTGTCCCGGCGAAACTCGGCCCCCTGCGGTCAACCTTTAACGCGAAGGAGATCGCATGGAACCAACGGTGCTAAGGCAACTTACGGAACTTCAAGGAATGCCGTACCCGGCGCTGAAAGAGAAGTGGCGCGGCCTGTACGGCACGGAGCCGCCGGCGTACAAGCGGGAGCACATGGTCCGCCGCTTGGCCTACCGCATCCAGGAACTGGCCTACGGCGGCCTGGCCGATGAAACGAAGGCCGAGCTGGAGCGGATCGCCGAGGAGGATGAGCAGCGGCGGCAGGGTGCCCGGGCGCAGCGCCGCAAGCCCAAGGATACGCACCCGACGCCCGGCACGCGCCTTGTGCGGGAGTGGAACGGCCAGCGGCACGAGGTGACAGCCGTCGAGGGCGGATTCGAGTACAACGGCCGCAAGCACCGTTCCCTGTCGGCCATCGCCAAGACCATCACCGGTGCCCACTGGAGCGGCCCGCAGTTCTTCGGGCTCCGCACGCCGAAGCAAGCCAAGGAGGCC
>CAZWDF010000192.1:0-3010 GCA_964632335.1 uncultured Candidatus Saccharibacteria bacterium
AAACGACTTACAGTGTTCAATACGTTATAGATACTTTCAAAGGAAAAATTAAAGGAATATTCTTTGATTACTGGTATGCCCTTCCACCTGCAAACTCTACAGATTGGCTTTTGAGTAAAAAGGAGCAACTTGCAAACAACAGTATGGAAATTGGATACTATCATGGCGATGGTTTCGCAGCCGACTATGGTAATCCAGCAACGGATGTAAATGCGACTTATTTGTCTAATCAAGGACTGATTCCTATTGCTTGGTTGATGCAAGACTGCAGTTGGAAACCTGTTACTTCCAACCTTTCAAGATTTTGGATTGATTATGATATTCTTAATGGAACATCTGGTCAGTTTACTGGTCAAAGCTATGACCAAATCTACAGCCAATGGTATATGGGCTGCGTAATAGGTAATAAAAACTTGAAAAATAATCCTGGATGTGAAGCACTTGTATTCATGATTTATAATGATAAAGACTGGCCAAACCCAGATGCTATCAACGGAATGGTTGCAGCAACTAATGATTGGCTCAAATGAAACAAAAAAATAACAAGTGTTAACTTTTCATGTCAATAAATAAATATTATGAAAAAAATTTATTTGTTAGTTCTTTTATCATTATTTTTAATTTTTATAAAAAATGTTAATTCTCAGAATTTAGTTTCCAATCCATCTTTTGAAGGAAATGCTTGGCAATTGGATGAAAACAACACAAACTTTGAAGATTGGAATATTGGTAGAACTGAAGATAACGGAACAATCAAAACATGGGTTGAGACTGTTAATACTCATTCAGGTAACAAAGCTTTTCATTGGAGAACAGAAACACCAGAAACTACTAACATCAGTTTAAGTTATTACAGTAATTCTTCTAAAAAAATTCCAATCGATGAAAATAATTATCTTGAAGCAGGTTTATGGTCATATACTATTTCTGGTCCAATTGGACTTGACATAACTCTTCATTTTTATTCAGAAGATGGAACATTTCTCGGAAGATTCTGGGGTCAAGAAAGATTTGGTCGATTTTTTTCAGGACAATGGGCTAGAGTAAGCTATCTTTGGTATCCCTCTAATTTAAATTCAACTCCTTATCAAACTGGTTACATTCCAAAGGGAGCAAAGTATGCTAGAGTACATATATTTTGCAACTGGCACAGTTCCGGAACGATGGAAAGAATAGATGACGATGTTTTTTTTAAAGAGTATGATCATCTACCAGACTGGAAAGAGAGGTGGTCAGAAAAGAATCATTTGTCAGGAAGACTGATAAACAAAAATGGTGATCCAGTCCAAGCGAACATCGAAGTTTACAATCAAGGAACAAATCAGGTTAATGTCTCAAATGTAACAGACTCTTTAGGAAACTATAATCTACCTGTTTTTTCAGGCATCTATGACATTATGTATAACATTTTAAACTTTCCCATACCAAATTTCTGGATATTTTTAAGTTCAAAGAAATTAAGCACCGATGTACATAATATAATCAACTACATAACAGGATACGGTTCGAGCAAACTGTCATTTACTGTTGATACTTTCTACGAGCAAATTATTCAGATGAACAGCCCAAAAAAACCAAACAGAGTATTGATAAACGGGACAAAAATTGATGAAGTTTCTTCTATATCCGAATTAAATAATGGTACTTGGTTCTATAACTCCAGCGAAAAAAAAATATACATAAACGTCAGAGAGGTACCACAAATACGAATAGGAGTTTATACATCGACTTCGACCTTCGGAGAGTATAGTGCAGAGACTATTGCAGAAGAATTTAATATGAGTCAGTCCTCGAGATGGGTAAATTCCGTAAAGATGAACAGAGTTCATGAACTAAACCCTGGATACAAGGCGTTGGTCTATCGAAACCTGAAAGATATTTATAATTACTCAATAGACGAATGGCAGTTGGCGAACAGCAGTGGATGGTTATTGAAAGACATAAACGGTAACTTCATTCGCTCGCCTACATGGCCAGAAAACTATCTTGTTGACATAACGAACCCAGATTATCAACAGTGGGTTGCTGCTAAGGTTAAATCATGGTTGGAGGAATATCCGTTCTTTGATGGCGTCATGGCCGATAACAGTATTGCAAGTGATGTGAGAGAATGGTTATGGGATAGCCCAACTAAACCTATCAACCCCAGAACAGGAACTTATTTCACGGACCAAGAAATCAGAAATGCTTACATTCAATTACATAAAGAAATAAAGAATGCTATCGGTTCTAAATTGTTAGTTTGTAACGGTATTTGGAATGGGGGTAGATTTTTCGATCGTTACAATAGTTATATGGAAATAATTTCGAATTCACCTCTTGATGTGATTGTAAGCGAGGGATTATGGAACGCAAATAATAAATATTGGTATTCTGAGGGCGACTGGTTGGACTCGCTAAATTTTATGGTTTGGGTTCAAGACAATTTTTTGAGAAACCATCCAGATAGGTATTTTGTTGCTGTAGATTATTCTAATGAAAACATTATACCTGGCTCCGACGAAAATCAAACGGCACTCTACGGGTTTGCTTCAACTTTGTTAGGCGCTAAAACAAATCAGAATAATTTGGCTGTTGGTTGGAATTGGGATGCTGATTTCCTAGAATTTATGGACAAACTTCACAAAATTGAAGTAGGTTTTCCAGAAAATGATTACTACACAATCGAAGGAACCCACGTCTATACCAGAGACTTTTCTAAAGTAAAAGTTTTGGTTAATCCTACAGATTATTCTTATACAATTAATCTTGACAGTAGTTACAAAACCTTAGACGGTAGAATAGTTTCAAGCATTACCATGATTAATCACACTGGAGAAATTCTGTTGAAAACATGATGAACTTCTCTTCTTTTTAATCAAGCAAACAAAATAACAACTGTTAGGTTCTCCTATCAGTAAATTAACTAAATTATTTTTAGTTTTTAATTCAATTAATTAATAGATAATTGATGAGAATAAAACAAATCTTAATCATAATTATTGTTGTAATTATTTCTGGATTTTTTGGT
>CAZWDF010000193.1:0-3005 GCA_964632335.1 uncultured Candidatus Saccharibacteria bacterium
AGCAGTCGTAGCACCACCGCTTGATATTGTTTGGTTGTGTTGAAACATCCCGTAATTGCGAGCAAGCATCAATTCGCTACCGTCTGGATCTTTGAAACCAACAATGTCATTTGTTGTCTGGTCGTACAAAAAAGGCGAACCTTGTGTTTTTTGATAAACGGACATTTCTTTACTCCTTAAGCAAGACGGTCCAGTTTGAACAGGCCGCGAGCCAAGCCATCAAGAACTTCATCAACCAAGTTCTGAATGTGAGACTCGGTACCAATCATCATTCGGTTGGCTTCGATGTACTCATAAATCCGACGAGTCTCCGACGAGAAATCTTCGGCAGTGACGCCACCAAACGAGAGGCCAGTCCTCTGACAGCCCATGAATGATTCAGCAAGATTGTCAGCATTTTCTTCAAGCTGCGCATAGATCTCTCCCAATGCTTCGTGAGCAGCAAAGCTACCCGGGCCGGTCGTCATCAAGTGTTGCTTGTGGATGATGGTTGCAGCATCGAGAAGCTTGCTAATAAATTCAGAAGCAGAACCAGCGTCGCCAGCTCCCTTGCTCATACCGTACAGCAGTGTGCCTTTTGACATTATTGAACCTCTACAGGTGAAGGTGAGTTATAGCCAGAAAACTGATTCATTACATCCATCAGTGCGTTATTGCCGCCACCCGTTGGAGCTGCACCAAGATTGCGTGCTGTCTCTGACGTGGTATGCATTGCTTGAACTTGAGCCTGCGCTGCTTGTGCTTTGGCACGAGCTTCACGAATAACTGCTACTTGATCGCTTGCGATGATCATTTTCGGATCTACGCCAAGCATTTCACTGTAGCTGTCAGCCCACTGGTCGGAGTCAAACTTGTCGAGCACTTCAGGCTTGAAGGTTGCGACTTGTCCAAGGTTACCAACAAAACGGTCAACAGAGTTGGTGCCGATAGCACGTTGAGCTTGAGCCAGCATCGATACAAACTCGACGTTCAGCTCCATGCCTTGCAGCTCTTCAGGTGCCGGTGGAATGATGCCGCCTTCAAGCATGCGGTCAAAGGTGATCTCAATCAGCGGATCAAGCAGCTCGTTGTGCAAGCGCTCAAGCACCGGGCCTAGCATCAACAGCTTCTCTTCGTGGCGCTCTGCCACTTCGGTGGCCGTCATGCGGGTGTCTGTAGCGTTGGCCAGCATCAGGAACAGGTCAGCATAGAACGAGCCACGGACACGCTCGCGCACGTCCTGAATATCAGACAGCAGATAGCTCAAGTTCAGGTTCACATCGAATGCAGTCTTGATGCCCTGGCCTTGACCATCAACAAACGTAATACCACCAGGCAGCATCTCGACGTCACGATTCTTCATCGTGGTCGGCGCTTGCAGTGGCGGCTTGGTCTGGAAGTCAATGGCTTGAGCTTTGCGTAGCTGCTCATGTTGTAGCTGCTTGATGTCGCCCAGAGCTTCCATGCCCGGGCTGTTGCCGTAGATGTCACCGCCAGCAGTAGCCCAGCGAGGCACAACAGCAGGGAAAGTCTTAAAGCCACCTTCGCGAAGGAACTTGTTCGGGTCGCCACCTACCTCGAAGTAGAAGCTTGCGAACGGCATGTTAAGCGAATCCATCTTGCGAGGATCACGGTCAGCACGCGGCTCAATGGCATGAATTAAAGGAATCCACTTGTCCAGGTTGCCGTTGTCGTACATCGACTTGATCGTGTTCGAGCAGTTCTTGTAACCGAACTCCTTAACGATCTCACCGACAGTCTTCTCAAACTCGCGGTACAAAGTACAGACGCGGCCCTGGTAGTCAGTGGCAATACAGTATTCGCCAGTGGTCACCGGGTAATGGTGAATCACAGATTGACGGTCAGGCAAGATGATCGACGCAGCGGTACCGAACGCACCCAGCTCTTCGTACATGCCGTGCAGGGCGCGGTAAGTATTGGAGCGCTGAAACACAATCTGCATGCGACGGGTCACGTCATCAAGCCACAGCTTGACCGGAGGATAGTTGTTCAGCTCCGGGTCACCCGTGCCAAGACGGAACCAGGGGCGAGCCGGTGATGTAGCGCCAGCCATCATGCCAGCACCTAGCGTACGCAGAGCGCGTGTGCCAGTGTTGTCATAGATGTTGTTGTGACGACGCCAGCCCTTGTCACGATCTTGTCGGAAGTAGCGGCCATTGCGTGGCAGAAGATAGGTCGTGATCTCTTGCCAGTGCGCCCACCAACTAGCTCGTTCAGCTTTGAGCTGACCCCAACGGGTGAACAGCTTGTCCCGTGTTGGCGCGTTTTTATACGACGTTGCGTCGCTGGTGAACTGTGACATGTTAGCCGCCTAGAAGAGTATTTTTGCCGAGAGTCAGGTCAGCCTGGTTGACGCCCGACGGCCCGGTCAGCATTGTGCCAGACGGACCGCCTTGTGCGGCCTTGCCTGCTGCTTCCATAATGCCAGCAACATCAGGGGACTTTTGATTGGCTGCATTCTGTGCTTGTTGCGCTGTTTGCTGTTGGCCCTTGGCTCGGTCTGTTGCTTCTTTTTGCGCTTGCTCTTGCTTGGCTAATGCATCAGATTGAGCAGCTTTTTGTTGCTCGCCAGCATAAACAGAGTAGCCGGTACCTACTACTGCTGCTGCTGCTGCGATAGCGATTGCGGTTTCAATGCCCATTTAGATCTCCTTCATAACTACGATATCAACGGGCTTGTACCCGTGACGTAACAACATATCAGCAAAGTCAGTCCCAGCGCGGCAGTGCCATGTGAAACGACTTGCGCCTCTTTGCTTCGCCTCTTGCACAGCCGTTGTGATTATGCGGCCAGGCAAAAGACCGTTGCGATATTCAGCTTTGACAAACAGCGCATCATTGCTGGCTACCTTCACAGACGGATTATGCGGGTGACCCATGACAGCCACAGAGCAATACCCGACGATACAACCATCGACAAACGCAGCCACTGCAAACATCAACCCTGCATCGTGCAGCTTCCGGTACGTTTCGACATCGGGGTCAAACTCGAAGTCGAACCCGGT
>CAZWDF010000194.1:0-2989 GCA_964632335.1 uncultured Candidatus Saccharibacteria bacterium
ATCTGGCAGATTACACTATAGGCTGCAAATGATGGACACGATGAGAGCCAGCCAGAAAAAAGGACTAATCTTTAAGATTACTGTTGTCTGGCTGTGCATCTTCCTGCTGGGAGGATTCCTTATCGCCGCCAGGTCCTCGACTAATCCGATAACTATGTCCGTCATCCCTGAGGTGCCCAAGACAGGTGAGCCAGTAGTGGCCACCTTTAAGATTGCCAATCCGACTGATGCACCTCTGACTACTCACTACCAGCTATACATCAATGGCCGGCTTGTGGAAAACGGAACCACTACTGTCGCCTCTCAAGCCAGCACCAAGTACCAGTATGCCTACCGGAACAGTCTAGCACGAGGGGAACAGGCCAACTTTCTATTGAAGACCAGCTCATCTGAGGGTAACTACGACAAGATAGTGTCTCTGCCGGCCTACCCCTCACAGTTGATGAGCAGTTTTGTCTCCTTCGCCGCCTTTTCTACCTCGGTGATGAGTGCCATGCTCTCCATGGAATACTTCAATACTACCTTCGGCACCACCAGTCAGATAAATACCGGGGTAATTGTAGTCCTCATTCTTATCGCCCTGCTCATCTTTCTGGAATTGACCCAGAGTATAGCCGTCGACCGGGTTGGTGCCATTATCAGTAAATATAGAGCCGGCTTTTCTGTCCTGACTACAATTCTGTTTGTCATCTTCCTTGGCATGCTGTTTACCAAGGTGGTCTTGATTCTATCTACCTGAAACACGGTGAGTGTTGTGCGAGAAAAACTATTTAACTTAAAGGTGCTCTGGCTATCGCTGGTGGTGGCGATAAGCCTGTTCCTATTACTTGGTAGCCTGCTTCCTAAAGCTCTAACCGTCAAGGGCGAAGAGCCTCCATTTTCAGAAGCGCCAGTCCGACTGGAGCAGCAGGGTGAGCCACCGGTTATCAACGGTCACGGCACAGGTTACAGCCCACCACCATTTGACTTATCCCACCTGACCGGGCAGACCATGCCGGATATATCGGGAAAGTAGAGAGTAAAAGGTGAAAAGGCGTATCTTTATTGCAGTAGTGCTGGTCCTGCTGTTAGCTTTGTTTGTGCCAATCCTGCCGGCCAGAGCCGGAGAGCCTCCATTTGCCGAAGCACCAGTCCGACAGGAGCAGCAGGGTCAGCCACCGGTTATAAACGGGCACGGCACCGGTTACAGACCACCACCGATGGACCTGTCCCACCTGACCGGGCAAACCGCCCCAAACGGGTATGTCGGTCAGCCCAGTAGCTGGGACTGGCGTACCCAGGGCAAGGTCACCCCGGTGGGAGACCAGGGTGCTTGTGGTTCGTGCTATGCTTTTGCCTCCCTCGGCAACATTGAATCCAAGATACTCATCGATAATATTCCTTACACCTATAACTTTTCCGAGAATCATGTCAAGGAATGCAACTACCGGGAGGTTAACAATATCAGTGGCGGCACCAGTTGCTCTGGGGGCAACTACTTTGTAGTGGCTAGCCTGCTATCCGAAAAAGGGACAGTGCTGGAATCGTGCGACCCATATGTCGCCAGTGATGTCGCCTGCACCTCCACCAACTGCACCTATCAGAAAACACTGCTGGATTGGAGAATAATATGCGGTAATGTAATGCCCAATACCAACGTGCTGAAGACCTACATTCAGACATACGGCCCGGTCTTTACCACGATATATGCCAGCTTCTCTGGATTCAGCACCTATGACGGTTCCTATACTCTATACTACACGGGAACGGAGACAGTAGACCACGCCGTGCTGATTGTTGGTTGGGATGACAGCCTTGTTCATGCCGGGGGCACCGGGGGCTGGATTGTAAAGAATAGCTGGGGCACCAACTGGGGTGGCACCTGCGGCTATGGCACCGAACGAGGTTATTTCACCATTGCTTATGGCTCAGCCAGCATTGGCAAGAACTCCTCGTTTATTTATGGCTGGCAGGACTACAATGATAATGGCCAGGTGATGTACTATGATGACTGTGGCTGGGCGACATCAATGGGGGGAGGCAGCACCACCTGCTGGGGACTGTGCAAATTTACCCCTTCAAGCAATACCTATGTGAAGCGGGTGGAGTTCTGGACGGCAGACATAACAACTGATATTGATGTGTACATTTATGATAGCTTTGATGGGACAAACCTCAGCAGCTTGCTGGCTTCAAAGTTGAACAGCAGCTTCAGTGAGGCGGGCTACCATTCGGTAGCGCTGGATGCACCTTTAGCCGTGACTGCCAGCAACGACATCTTTGCTGTGGTCAAGTTCACCGATTCCAGTTTTACCTATCCCCTCGTCATCGATAACCTGGGGCCAAATGCGACAGGGTGTACTTATATTAGCCTTACCGGTACTAACGGCTCATGGTACGACTTAGGAGCAAACTGGGCAAGTGACGCATCTATTCGGGTACGCACTGGCCCATCATCTTATTTCCTCTCTGCCTACAAAGACCCCGAATACAATATCCACTGTAACAACTTTTCGGATGCCACTACTGAGCATATTGTTTACATGTCGGGCAGTGGTTTTACCGCTAACCACACCTACAAAGTAGCCTACTACGATGGCGGCAACACAAACAGGGTGACTGACACTAAAGGTTCAGATGGTTCTGGCAATCTGTTAAGCCAGCATACCTTTGCCCAGGGCACCGATGTTGCCGGAGATTGGCATGTCATTGTCTGTGACGCCACTCAGGACCCCCCATCAACCTATAATTCCAGCTGGTCGTACACCCTGGCCAGTGATACCTTCACTGTCCAGAGCTCGGCCATCCCCGAGTTCCCCACTTTTTGGGCTTTTATTGTCGCACTGGCCCTCTCGGTTGGCGTGTACCTCTGGCTGAGACGGAGGATGTCTCCCGTGCCCGCCTAGAGTCCCGGTACCGCCTTGTTGGGCTAAGGTCAGCCTGGAGTGCCGGTCCATGATTATTCATTGGGATTTACCCTGGCGAAAAGCTTATCCTGCTCTGCTGGTCG
>CAZWDF010000195.1:0-2972 GCA_964632335.1 uncultured Candidatus Saccharibacteria bacterium
TATTCTTAAGATCTAGCATTTTTCGCATTTTCTTAGCTGTTTTAGCACTCATATTACCTCGTATATTTATTAACGTCCATTCCACTTCTTAATACAATATCAATTTGTCGTTTCATGTAACGACACGTATTTTCAAAAACCTTCACCTTGCCGTCAAGAAGAGCGTCTATCGCTTTGAGCATATCAATTCTATCCTGAGCTTCAGTATAGTCTTTAACTGTTTCTAGATAGGCGTCTCGAATTTGAGCACTGTCTTTCATATTTCTATCTTTAAGAAAGACTGGATACTCGTCAAGAAGCGCTCTAGACTTAGCTTCTCTAAGTGCTTTTTCAGCTCTAGTAATTTGATATCCCACTTGACTCAAATGTTTCTTAGCTTCACGATAGCCTTCGTTATAGACATATTCCAAATTCGAATATGAAATAACGTTAACGTTTTGAGCTTCGTAAAGCCTGTCTTCACCTTCTTTGATTTTAGTCAAATCCAGTGTCATCTGAGGTAGGGAGCCGAACTGAGGTATGACCAGTTCGGCTTTTTTGCTATTATCCATTACGATTTAATTCCTAAGCTTGCGAGACCTGCAAGAAAGTCATCATCACTAATTTGAGTCGGATTACTTTGAACCTGAAGTTTTTCAGCCGCTGGAGCTGGTGTTGCTGCTGGAGCTGGAGTGTTTTGTCCTACAGCCGTAGCTAATTGAGCGGTTTCTACAGGAGCAGCCGCTGCTGGCGTTGCAATCTGAGAATAACCTTCTTCTTCTGGACCGTCTTCAGTAACTGCTGGAGCTGCCTCTGCTTGTTTTGCAAATTGAGCAAACACTTCAGATACGTCAGCAGGAGTTCCAAGAACAACACGCTTAACTTCTTCTGCAGTAATAAAAGGATACAGCTTACTTAAATCATCAAGATCCATAGCTTCAGTAGCTAAACGACCGATAAGAGCTGCGTCTAGTTTATGAACTACTGGCTTTTCTACTTCGCCAAGTTCAGCATGTGTAATAAGTTCAGAATAAACTTTAACACCGAAAGTAGTATCTAGACCATATCCAGAACGAGTAATTACAAAGAATCGACCGTTATCAACAGAGAGAGGATCTACGCCTTTAGTACGAAGAGCTGCAATCTCAGAATCCAAAGCTAGTTTAAGCTTATGACCAATTTTAAGAATACCAATCTTTCCGCTCTTATCAACTACGTTCAAGTAGTGTTTGTTTTCAAGACTGAAATTCATCACAATCTTATTAAGCTGATCTAGTTGATCTTTAGTGATCTTACCAGCTTTAAAAGCCGCTTTACCAGCTTCTTGTTGTTTCTTTAGAGCTTCACGTTTAAGGTGAGCTTCTGATTCAATTTCTACCATACCTGTCTTACGGTTTACTTCACGAACGTCTTGGAACGGTTTTTTCTTACCTGTTAGATCTGCATATCCCCATTCAACACGCATATATCGAGACCATCGACCAGACTTAGCCTGACTTCCTAGAGGCGGAAGAATACGGTAAACTTGTTCTCCGTCTTTAATCTTAAAGAATTCCCGACGCTTAAATCCACCTTTCTCATAGTTCGCATTTCCAATTTCCATAAATCTTCCTTTTGTTATTTTAGTTTCTTTTTAATTGAAACTAATTGTTTACCGACTTCTTCTTTGTCGGCTTGTTTATCTGATAATACCACGAAAACTTTCATTCCGATTGATTCTAAAGATTTTTTTAA
Organism: uncultured Candidatus Saccharibacteria bacterium; assembly: GCA_964632335.1. Lineage (GTDB taxonomy): Bacteria > Patescibacteriota > Minisyncoccia > Minisyncoccales > CAZWDF01 > CAZWDF01. The sequence continues at coordinate 1,714 of CAZWDF010000195.1, forward strand.
ATCTTTTACTAGATCCTCTCGGATTGATAAAACGATAGGAACTACTTTACCTGTAAAATCATCTTCAAAAGCTGCTTTAGATGCTTTTGTTACGGCGTAGTGTCCTACTACTTCAGGACCGATCGTTTCAAAGAAAACATCTGCGATTAGATTTACTAGACTTTGTTTATCTGTTAATCGTTTAGCATATTTCTTATTAAAAACCATCATGGGATAAGATGCAATTCCTAAGTCGCTAGCTGTTTCTTCGAATAAATTAGATACGATTTCAAATAGATTAGATGTAGCAGCTAAGTTTACATAATGAGCTTTATCAATCTTTTCTGCAATTTCTTCAAAAATACCCATACCGTTTACACGATAACATCCAAAATCCTGATCAGCTATTTCATTAAAACTTTCGGCAAACTCACCTACAGAAACAATAGCAATGGATTTAGTATAAACATTTTGTCTATACGAATCGTACATATCCTCTAGATCTTGTTTGGCTTTTTTAATCTTACCGTCTCTTACTGATCTCGTTCTAGGATCTGTACCTGCTGGTTGAGATGAGATAGTTTTCAGACCGTCTTTGTTTGCTAATATTTGTTTAAGTTCCATTCTATACTCCTAAATATGTTTTAAATTTATCTATACTACTCAAACTATTTTTAAACTCTTCTATTTTTCCCATTCCAAAAGTATTGTTGTTAAATTCCTTTGAAACAACAAATTTTCTATTGTTCAATGAGATGTTAATAGTAACAGAAGATTCATCCAGTGATACAAACGTCTCGTGAATTAGAAAATCCTCTATAACTTCTGTCTTAATTAGCGTTTTAGGTTGATTCATTTATCCTCTATTTAGAAAAAAGCTTTCCTGTAAAATTAGCTGTTGCCTGACTGGTCCCTGTCATTTTAGGGTATCCCTGATCTTTACCGACAGCAGTTACTGTAACTACCAATCCCGTATTGGAAGATCCTGTATCTTTAGCTCCTACTACGATAAAATTACTTACGTTTATAACACCGTCCATATCTTTCATTTTCTTCAAATAACAAGCAGGGTAAATTCCACAATAAGTATCTAGGGATGTACCTTCGTTACCTGCAGCTACAACTACTTTAATTCCTGACGATACCATTCTAATTATAGATTTAAGTTCGGATTCAAAATGGATAGTTCCAGCCATGGAGATATTAATAGCTACTGGTTTTAATTTTTCAGCCATGTTCATAGCTTCTGTAATAGCTTTTTCAGGATTATTTTTCCCATC
>CAZWDF010000196.1:0-2958 GCA_964632335.1 uncultured Candidatus Saccharibacteria bacterium
AAAAAGCCGGTGTAGGTGTTTCGAGTTAAAAGACCCCCCATAAATAGTAGGCATCCTAACAAAAACTGACTGAAGTCAGCATTCCTATTCTTCAGAAATCTATTGTTAGCTACAATTTCATTTTTTCATGCAAAATATTACGCTCTTTTTGAAAAATTTGTGTCAATATATTTATTAAAATAAGTAAAAAATTTGACTTTATATCGTGTTTTTGTTACAATACTAAGCTAATACTTAGCTAGATGGGGGGACTTTTAATGAGAAGAGCAAATAATAACGAAACGCCGGAAGAGCGGTTCAAAAGAATAGCTACATTAAGAACAAATGCTGTCTTGGATAAACTTAGAATACTGGGTAAGTTGGCGAACAAGCAGAGGTACGGCTACACAGAAGAGGATATAAACAAAATATTCGCTGCCATAAACCGGCGACTCAGGGAAACCAGAGCAAAGTTCGGGCCTCAAAAGCGAGAGAAATTCAGACTCTAATAACTGGGAGGATAGAAATGAAAAAGAGAGAAGTGAAACTAGGGCTTGCGGATGAAAATATCGCAGACCAATATGATAACCTTTGTGAGGGTCTCCAAAAAGATGCCGGACAGAATTCTTGGGATGCGCGAGCAACTAAAAAGGGAAAAGACTGGAAATTGGTGTTTAAGTATCTCCCTGAATTAAATAGCCTGACCATAGAAGACTTTGGAACCATGGGAATGAATGCAAAAAGATGGAGGGAATACCAGAGTTTATGGGACACAACTAAAGCTGAGGAGGCGACATTAGGAGCTCGTGGACAAGGAAAGTTCTTGTTTCATTACTTCTCCAAAGAAAAACTTGTCCTCACGGAAAGTATTGATGAGGAGGGAAATTATCGGTTTTCCTTCGGAACCAGTGAGGAATACGATGATGAGACGAAGACGTTAGCAGATTTTGTTCCTAATGCAGAAAAGCTAGACCATCAAGGAACACGTATCTGGATCATGAACTTGAAAGAAGAACTTAGGGGTGAATTGCTTGAGAATAAGGCGTTTATGAATTATATGCGATTTTCAGATTACATCGCAGCAACTTGGTGGGAAATTATTCGGAATTTTAATGTCACCTTTATTGTTAATTTTGACGGCACTGACCACAAAGTAGAACCCCCTCAATTACCTGTTGTTGAGAAAGAAAGGGAATTCCCTACTGAGAAGATTAGTGACTTAGGCAAAACAAAGAAGCTGGCCTTACGATATTGCAAAAATGAAGTGCCGCAACTTTTTAGGGGTATAGCAGTACAAAGAGGAGGAATGACAATACTCAGACTGCCTATATCTGCCGAGGAAGCGGTTAAGAACGGGATTTATGGATATTGCACTTTTGACGAAGATTTGGAACTAGAACTGAAAAAGGTAGAATTACCAAATCATTTTGGTTTTAGAGACAAAAGGGCCTGGAATCACACCAAAGAACATATCAGAAGGAAGTTGGACGAGTTCGTTCAAGAGATCAGCCCAGTAAAGAAGAGAGAGATAACCCTACCACAAGATTTGGTAGAAAGAGCAGTTCGTATCGTAAATGATTTAGTAAGAGAATATGCTCCTGAGCTAGCTGCAGAAGCAACTGGATCCGGTGGACGCAGAAAGCCTATTGAAAGCCCATCTGAGAAAAGAGAGGTTCCGGATATAAGAATTGATACTTTTTGGGGCAATGCTAGAAGAATTGAATACGACCAATCACTTATAACAAAATGTGAGCTTGTTAATGACACTGACACGGCTGCCAAACTACAGCTAAGAATAGAGATTAGGCACGAGGAAGGAGAACTGAAGTTTAACCCAAAATACATAATCACTCTTGAGGGCAACAAGAGACAAGGGGTTGATATACCTCTCGTTGATTTCCAGGAGAATATTGACAAGCCAGGGGAATATAAGGCGACTGCTACCTTAGAAAGTGACAAGGGTCCAGAACCGCACAGACGCTCGTTTACCTTTTATTTGCACGAAGAGCCTCCACCTCCAAGAGGAAAGGTCTTCTTAAGCACTATGAGGTTTCTTTATGGCAAAGGTAAACCTTTTGAGAGGAAAAAACACTTACCGTTAACTGAAAGAGCGGTCCTCTATATTATCTTCGATCATCCCGATTTCATGCATATTAGGGAACTAGCCGGTTCAAAGAAGGCCCAGAAGCACGAAATATTTCTCTACACAATTAAATGCGGTATAGATGAAGCTATACAAAAATTGCTGGAATTCAGATATAATGAAGGACAGCTAGATACAGACCAGATAAGGGAAATTAAGGATAAGTGTGACGCTATGTACTATGACGCCGTATTGAGTCCTATGGCATAGTTTGAGAATGGAGTAGGAGCATGAGGTATGCCAAAGAAAAAAAGGGGGATAGTACGAAGAGAAACAATTGTTCTTGATGGCAAGGAGATAGAGGTCGATACATTTGATGCCAAGATTGTCCTCGGTAGTGGTGAAGAGCTCGAAAGCATTGAAGAACTGTTAGCAGAGGAAGAAAGAGAAAAAGAAGTACAAGCTGCATTAAAAGAAATAGAGACCATCGCCCAAAAATATCCCGATAAAGAAAAGGATATACGGTACTGCTATGAAGTGGGCAAAGTGCTTCAGTTTGTAGATACCATGGGATTTACCGACAAAAGGGGCCTCATCTGGCGCAGAATGGCGTATGACCTTCGCTCAGACTTGTTTAGCGGGAAGAAGAAAAATGCCGAAGAGTCAAAAAGGGTTCCAGAAACCATGTATTACTTAGGGAAACAAAACCGGGAAGATGCGAAAAGAGCCAGCTTTGGCCAATGGTATGAGATATTAAAATTTAGACGGATATATAAGGGAAAGGATAACGAGTTGCTAGAGCAAATTCTTGCTGAGTGTGAATCTAAAAACTTGACCAGTGTTCAATTACGCCAAAGAATTAAAGAGCTACAAAAGGGCTAACCTTATGCAAGAAG
>CAZWDF010000197.1:0-2943 GCA_964632335.1 uncultured Candidatus Saccharibacteria bacterium
CTTTCCGTAAGGCATGGTCGGTGCGGCGGCGCTGTTGTCCAGGATGTCGATTTCCAACTGGAACGTAGTCCAGTCATCACTGTTCCAGGTGAAATCCCCGGTCGGATTGATCTGGCAGTAATCGAACTGCCCGATGATTTCCTGGCCGGTGTCCGACGCCCCGATGAACAGGACTTGCGCCACCTTGAGGAAGTTGGTCAACGGCTTGAAATTCTTGTTGGCCAACACGTCGTAGGTGTAACTCACCTTGACGTAATCCCCGTCCAAAATCAGGCCACCAGCCACGCGCCGAATCGCCTTGTAGCTGTAGTAATCCTCGACGACGTAGTCGGTGGTGATGGTCCGAACGGTCCCGGCGGTGTAGTCCTTGACGACGATGGACGCCGCATTGACGCCCTGCTTCAGGATCCTGCGGTACGTCCCGTTCATCCGCATGACTTCATCCGTCACGGTCCCGCCTCCGGGAGCCGCAACGACGGTGGTGATATCCCCGCCCAGGAAGAACAGGCGAAGATTTTCCGGATCCACTTCCAACAGGGTGACGGTAATCGTGGACGACACCTGCTTCACGATCTTCCGGTCCCTGACGCGGGTTCCAGTCGCCGCGCAGAAGTGCTCCTGGAATTCGACTGCTTGCGCCAAAGGCGCTTCCTCGATGCAGCCCAGATCCACGAATCCCGCGTACTTCGGGGGCGTGGCAGTGCTGTCGAGAAGCTCGTTGACCCAAAGCCGTACACCACCAATGGTGTAGTTGTTCGGGTCTTTCCTCTCGTAAAAGGGCATGAAGAACTCCTCCAATCAGACCAGTTTTTTCAGTTCATCCCGCACAAGCCCAGGCACTTTTGCCTTGAGCCTCTCAAACGGTTCAAACGGCTTGACTCCGGGGTGGTCAACTTCCATGGCAAACTGAGTGTCCGAACCAACTGCCCCGAGGCCAAGTCTTTTGTTCCGCTGCTTTCGCTCCTGCAACTTCCCCGACTTCGCAAGATACTTCGCATTGGGCCAAGCCAAAGCCTTCTTGAATTTTGGCCTGATTTTGTACCTCTTTGTCGTCCCTTTCAGGAACGGCATCATGTTGGACATCGTGGAATAGATTTCAACTGAGAGTCCTTTTTCCCGAATCCGAAGGGAATCCCTCAGATGTCCTCCCCCAGTTCGTCCAACTGGCCCTCTGTTCTCCCTTGAAATCGGGATCTCCAAACGCAGCTCTGAAACGAATTTCTCGGCTGCGCTCCTTAAAGCCTTCTGAAGGATCTTGTTGTCCTTCAGAACTCCGCCACGTCCCGTGAGGAATTTGGACATTATGGTATCCTCACGTACTTGACTGCCCATTTCGACTGGAGCCGGTAGGTATCCGTAGCAGAATCGTATGCAGTATCATCAACCGACTCGTCGTCAAAAGCCGCAACGCGAATCTTGAGAATGGGCAATGTCTCAGCGGCTTGCTGCAAAAGCCTTGGGCGAACAGCCAATTCGACTGCTCTGTAAATCTCCCATTCAGGCTTTTTTCCAGAACTTCGGTCAGTTATTGTGATTTGAACAACTGCATCAATCCCTCCGCAGGGACGGGTGCTGGTGCCCAAAACACTGAGCGTAATCAATGGTAGAGTGCCTTCTGAAAGTCTCTCAACCAATTTGGGATCTGACGGATAAACACGATCTCCTATAAACGCATGTACAGCCGCGTTAGCCACTAAGCTCCTCCTAACAGTTTCAATAAGTTCGTAAGAAATTTTAAGATCCTCCTTTTCTTATTGACAAACTTTGTACACATGGTACAAAGACGGACTGAGGGAAGTTGGAGCTTCCCCCAGTCCTGACCAAGTGCAAGCCTTTCTGGGAGGCCCACAAATGGTTAAGAAGAATCCTACCACAGAAAAAGAGATTTGGAAAGAGACAAAATATAGAGGAGTTTGGGTTTCTAACTTGGGAAGAGTTAGATCTTATCGAGGACAGAAAAAAAATCCAGGCTACAGAAGCGGGTTTAGCCCAATTCTTAAAAGCACTTCGCATATTTTGAAAACACATATAGATCCCGTGAATGGGTATTTTAGAGTAGACGTTAAAGACAAAAAACAAAAATATCACACTAAGCAAGTTCATAGACTTGTGTTGGAAACTTTTTGCAGAACGCCTCAAAAAAGTGAAATAACTAGGCATCTGGACGGAAATAAACTCAACAACAGACTTGAAAATTTGAAATGGGGAACATGCGAAGAAAATAAAGAAGACGAACGCAAACACACAGGATTTAAGAATCACAAAAAAGAAGGACAGCAGACACACCATAAATTCACAAAAAAAACAGTAAAAAGACTTAGACAATTTGCTAACTCCCAGTTCTTTACGAGATATGAGTTGTGTCAAATTTTTAGGTGTTCTAGAAGCACCGTCATGAAAATTGTGAATAGGCGCAGTTGGAAAAGTGTACAATGAAGACGCATCATCTGATTCCGCAGTCATCACAAACGTGACTAGAGGCAACTCCCCATTGGTAAGGCGCTCAACCAACTTGCTGTCGTAAGGGTAGATCTTGTCTCCCACCAGCGCATGCACGCCGGTACTGGCCACCAAGGCACGCCTTACGGCTTCCAAACACTCGTAGGACATCTCAAACTTCCTCGTATGCGCGAGCCAGGATCTTAAAATAATTTTCACGGGCATCAAAGACTGTTTCAACGATCCGATAAGTCTCGGTGTGTCCGAGATGGTCCTTGTCAATCAAGATATCCCGAATCGAGGGCACAAATGCCACATTTCCGGCCAGGACAAAAGATTCCTTGAGCGCCCAAAAAACTTTGTCCCCCTGGGCGGAAATTCCGGAAAAGAGAAGTTCATTCCGCATATCCAGAGAATCAATGTGGGTCGTAATGCAAATGTCTTCGGTGGATTCAGAAACTGTCCAGTTTCCGCCCCCGAAAGTCTGGGCTTTCACGCGCCGGT
>CAZWDF010000198.1:0-2941 GCA_964632335.1 uncultured Candidatus Saccharibacteria bacterium
AGGTAAAGCTATCAAGTTGCTTTGACATCCAGAGCTGGTCTTAATCAGGAGAAAAGGAAAGAGGGGCTTACGCCCCTCTTAGACGCCCCCTTTATTGTCTCTTTGTAGAGCAAGGTGGACGAAAGAAAGAACTTTCAGGTTAACTTTCACACTTGGTTAATTTTCTTGGGTACAACCAGTAAATCTGCCCCGTCTCTAAACTTCTTTCTAATACTTTCGGTCTTGCGACCAACGATATCGCAATGAGCTACATTATCGTCAACAGGTGTCCACCGAATTTCTTGAGTAAGTTCCCAACACAACTTTGCGGAAATTGATGCTACACCGAAACTTGGTTCGTTTCTGAGAGTATCTTCAACTGATGATAATTTCATCCAGTTTGTCGAGAAATTATTTGTGCCCGCGTCGTTTTGAAATGCTGCAGAACTCATTTCACCGGTTGGCTTAAGATGCCACCAAGGGATTCTTCTTAGAAATTTATCATCCGGGACAAAGTTTTCACCATCGAAATGTAGAGCTTCCGTTTGCTCCAAAGTTCTACCTCAAGCTCTTCCTCTTACTACAAAGTGCATCAAGCAATCCATTCCAATCTTCTAGTCCTTTAATTGTCCCCTCTTTTTCTTTCCCGGACGGTTCTGTTAACAAGAAAGTTGCTGTTTTCCCAGATGGCAATATCTTTGCAACCAGTTCCTTTTCTGAATCAGACTTCCACTCCAATTGAATACCTCCGTCTGAACACGGCGCAATGAAAGCCTCCTCCAACACACTTACACCACAATGAATGCCAGCTTCAATCAGAAGTGATTTAGTCTTCTCAATTGCTTTTCCACTTATTCGACTGGCGGAGTAACTGTCCCATTTTTCTGGCAGTCGACCTATTTTCCCTAAGCGTCTTTCTAAACTCTCAGGCAATTGTATTTCATCATTAACAACGGTAATTGGGCAACCTATGGAGAATATCCCACCTCCCACCGACACAAAATTGACAGCTCCGGTATTGGCAACGGTGATTTCAGCACCAACTGGATAAGTCGTCCCTACTGCATATCCAACTTTATTAGATGACCATTGATATTCTTTAACTCCGTAAACAGGCAACGTTATTTCCTCTTGCGCTTTCCATTTCAAACTCGTTACGTATAGGCTCGCTAGGTGTGCCTGCCCCGTTGGTGTTTCTGCTACCCATGTAACAAAACCTGACCAAACTCCTTCTCTCTCTAAGTCTGTTAGCAGTCCAGCTTGATTAATATTTAGGTTACCGACCTTACACCCAAACCAATTGCTTTCTCGCGCCAAGTCTATTGTGTTTTCTGGATTTTCAACAGCAACGTCCTTGATAAGTAGCATTTCACCCTCTAAAGACCTATATCACTAAACAACTTAACTAATAAATTCCACTGCTTGTTAAGTTCATTTCTTAGCGCTTCAGTGCTAGGCACCTTATCCCCTTTTTCAGTTGCGTTAAAATTCACTCCAATTCTATTATCCTCAGTCGCGTCAAATTCTATGTTCCAAGTCTTACGTCCTGATTTCAGCGAAACTGTGCCTTTTCCGCCAACCAACTTCTTCCCAGTCTTACTCGAGATTTCCGGAGATAAAATGTTTTCCGTTATCCACTTCCGCGGTTCCGAGTGAGGCACCCTTAAAATAAAATTAATACCGTATGTATTTACTTTCAATTGGAACTCACTGACAAAATACTCCACCATTTTTCCGATGTTGCTTGATGAGAAATCTTTCCTGCCACTGAGGTCTCTGAAATCTGTTTTATTATTCGCTATTAATATCTCAATTTGGTCTCGCTGACTGCTTATTAACGTGCCTACCGGCGAGCTTGCAACAGCAGTGATAGGCGGGCTTAGCAACTTCTCTAAGTCCTTAATATTAATATTCTTTGGTTCTGGTATCTCATGTAAAATTGCCACTGTGCTCATTACTAGATAGACATCATCTATATTAACCATGTCCACCTCTTATCAGCAAAATAAGCCTACCACTTTCATTATACACCGCGCACCAGATTATAGCATATATCAATAATATACCAATCAAGTGAATTGCCAGTGGCACGTAATTCGTAAATCTTTTCAACTTGTTACCCAACTCCCGAAATCTCAGACTCGTTATTCTTAATATCACGTGGCGTTTGGGACCCCTTGTTGGTTGCGTATATCAAAAAACACAGATTTTATAATCTATGCCTCTAGTTTTCATTAGTAGAGCAGGTTGGATCCGAACCGACACCTTCGAATTCTCAATGCGATAATCTTAGCCAATTGAGAGTTTAAGAGGGGCATAGCCCCTCTTTTAATTCTCTTCCCCCTTCCCCTGAGCTTAACTCAGGGGAAGGGGGACAGGGGGATGGATTTACCGGTCACCAGCCCAGCGCCGATTGTCCCGACTTAAGCCCTGGCTTTACCAGTACGAGCGGATGCGCTATGATAAATACTGGTAGGTCCCGAAAAGTCATGCGTCTGTGTGGAGGTAGCAATGTGGTTACAAACTAGAATGTACTTACTCGTCGCCCTTCTCTTTGGCATACTCTACGGCGTCATTGTCGGTATCGGCACCTGGATGGGTAAAGGTAGCATCATTTCTTACCTTATCCTAGCCTTCGCTTTCCTCGCTATCCAGTACCTGATTGGGCCATCCATCGTCGCCTGGACGATGCGGGTGAAGTGGGTCTCCGAGAAGGAAGCCCCGGAACTGCACCAAATGGTGGCTGAACTGGCGCAGAACGCCAACCTGCCCAAGCCTAAAGTCGGCATCTCGGCGCTTTCCATACCCAATGCCTTTGCCTTCGGGCGAACCCAGCGGGATGGTCGGGTCTGCGTCACTCGCGGCCTCCTCAATACGCTGAGTCGGGATGAACTAAAGGCGGTTCTGGGCCATGAGCTGGCCCACATCACGCACCGTGATATGGCCATCATTACCCTTCTTT
>CAZWDF010000199.1:0-2940 GCA_964632335.1 uncultured Candidatus Saccharibacteria bacterium
TTACGAAACCCTGGTGATTGCGCCAGTACAATTGATACAAAATATATTCTTTAAATTCTAATTCGTCAATAGCTTAATTTTGTTCGTTATAGAGCAGTTGGGTCATTGTTTACCCAACATCATTTGCAGTCCTAGATACTTCAAACCAAGTACCATTGTTACAAATAAACTGTATTAGCCTACTCTTAGTATCGGCAGGGTTTACAAACGCGCCAGCTAACTTAAAGGCGGCGTTCCAAGTAATCGTACCCATTACGCCCCCCGAAATATTGACTATTTGGATAGTAATGAGTTGCCCAGTAAAAGGCCCTGTTGGTGCTGCTACAGTAAAAGCAGTCGTGTTTGTAACCGTTACAGGGAAGTAATTACCATTTTCAGCGGGTATAGTGACCGTTGCGCCATAAGTAGGCGAAAAAGTTGAAAAACAAGCCTGTCCTAATATGTTTAAACCGCTTACTTTTGCTATGTAAGGAACAGTTCCAATGGTTGTATTAATTACAGAAGAAGCATACCCTGCGGCATCTATAGCCCCACCTAAAGAATGGCAAGTATTAATTGCAGTTTGAATCGTAGTAGTTCCAAGCGTTAACGCGGGTTTAGCCGCTTGTGCCTCAAAAGTACAATTAGAGATAGTTGCTTGATTTGTGTAATTGACATACATTTCACCCAAACCCGTTGTTGTAGCAAATCGTAATGCGTCAGCTACAAGTCTTTCTATCCTATACGCGCCAGCACCATCTACTTTAAATTGATAATGGGAGCCACCTAAAGCACAGTTTGATTCAAAATGGCTATTTCTTACCGAAAGTAATCCTAAATCTAACGTATCGGCAAAAATATACAACCCCTCGTTACCATTACTTTCAAAGATAGATTGCCCATCAATAGTTAAGTCTGTGGTGCTACTTGTACCTGTATCAACAAACATACCAAAATTGTCATTAGCGCGCGTAATTAAACTATAAAAGTTTAAAGTAGTACCCCCTTCAATAGTTACGCCGTTGCGATTTTTAAAACTGTATACATTTGTAAAATACCCACTTACGCAAAAGTTAATTAAAATTCCATGTCCAGCCGAAGTGTTGGAACAATACATAACCGACACGCTTTCCATGTGCAAACGCACTGGTGCATAATCAATATTAGCCAAGCCAATTAAAATACCGCCTTGAGCTGTTGCAGTGCCTTTAATACCAAAGTTTTTTAGCTGTACACCGAATAGGTAGTTACTGAAGGAATATGGTGCATTTTGTCCAATACTGATAGCAAAACCGCCGCCTGTGTATAACAAATTAGAAGTCGCATACGTTTGCGTTGGATCTTCTTGATTGCACATTCCTTCGCCAAGCAACGTGATTTGCGGCGTATCAATAAAAATACCAGCGCCCGTAATTAGATAATTACCTACGGGGATAAACACGGTTCCACCGCCATTAGTAAGACCTGATTTGGGAAACGAATCAATAGCGGCTTGAAAAGCAGCCGTGTCGTCAGCTACACCATCGCCTACTGCGCCAAAATCTTTAACAGAAACAACATCTGAAAATTTTTGATAAATTGTTCTATTGATTGCGCCTGCGGGCGTTGACCCACCGTTTTTACGGTCAAATTTTGGAATGAGTGTTGTCATGCTATTACCTTATGGGTGTGACGCAACATAAACATCAAATTTAGTGTTTAATTCTTGAATGGCTTTAACTAAGAACGGAATTACACCTGAATTATCCATTTGCTGATATTTAGGTGTGCCATCTTCATTAACAGCATCTTTTTTGCCCGTTACGCAATTAGGGATAATAGCTTGAAGTTCATGCGCCAAAAAACCATCATCAGGTCTACCATCAATCCAATTAAAGCTAACTGGGTTAAGGGCTTTTACAGTAGCTAAAGCATTTTGAATTGGTGTTACATCGTTCTTTAAGCGATAGTCAGATGTAATATTGTAAAGAACGCCAGTAGTCCCAGTTTGTGTAATAGAACCAATAATACCAGCAGCATATCCAAAAGATACATACCCTGTCCCACTTGCAGTTCCACTTGCATGATTGCAATATAATTGAGCTGAACTTATATCTAAATTGAATGAATTTGAATCTTGACTTCCACGGGCTGTTTGACCAATCAACAAATTACCACTAGCATCAATCCTAGCCCGTTCAGTAGAAGCCGTAGCAAAACCTAAAGTGTTTGCGGCGGGTAAATAGGTACCATTAGTAGGAATAGTTGCGCTATTGGGAATAAATGCGTTAGCAGTTGCAGTTGTAAAAGCACCAGCTAAAGGCGTTGAGCCACCAATTGCTACATTATTTATAGTACTAGCCGCTGTTGGATTAACAGTCAAAGCGCCAGTTGGGCTAATTGCTACGGTGCCTGTACCTGTAGGGCTAAAAACAAGCGCTGCATTAGCGGCTGTTGAAGATACGCCGCCATCAAAGATAAGTCCAGACCCGCCGCCAGCGCCCCATTGAAGGCAATCAGTTCCATTATTAGCTTGTAATGTACCGCCAGCAGAAGATGCAGCTTTATAAGTATCTGTTGTAATGCCTGACGCGGCTATTACACGGCCAGCGGTTACGTTGGCAATAGATACTTGTTTAGTAGCCCCACCTTGAACAATCGGCAATACTTCAGTACCCGCCAAAGGTACGGTTGAAGCGGGTAAGCCTGAAATTTTGACGTCTGCCATGATAGTTTCCTTATGGTACTAAATTAGTAATAGATGTAACTGTACCGCTAGTAATCGTAACAGTACCTAGTGAATAAAATTTTCCTGTGACCGTGCCTGTAATGGCATAACTACCTTTAGGCACAAAAACGGCTTGAGGCGTAGCGGCAGCCGCCGCGTTTGTAAATGCGGTAGTGCTATTAGTTGCGCCTGTTCTATCTGCGCCAAAATCTAATACTGAAATAGATTCTCTTAATTTAGCTTGAACAGTAGTA
>CAZWDF010000200.1:0-2932 GCA_964632335.1 uncultured Candidatus Saccharibacteria bacterium
GTTTGAGGTTTTTTGGGTTAGGCATTAGGCATCCTCCTTAGGCATCTTGTTGTGTTCATCTCGCTCATCCTGGAAGAATCGATCAACATGCTGGTCGATCTCTTTCTTCTGGGCTGGTGTAGAATGCACCAATCTCTTGTGTCTATCATGTGCGGATTTATGTAATTTTCTTATAAATTCATTGGTAAAAATTGATTTCATCTACCTCAATCCTCCCACTGTGCCAGGCATATGTCCCGTTCAACCTTCCCACAACCGGCACCGCATACAAGGCATTCTTCCGGTAAGATGCAGCCATCGTTATCATAGTTAAAGGGAGATTTTACATATCCCTTTTTACGTGCATCTTCCAAAAACTTTTGATATGGTGTTCTTTCGATTGGCATTAGGCATCACCGTCTAGGCATCCCATTCTTGGATGCCCTGTCTTGATCAAAACCCCTGGATGATCGGGCCTAACAGGTATGCATCGGATCTGTTCTGCGCAGTCCTGGATATCGTCCTGTTCGATAAGTACAGACTCTTCTTTATCGGATCCCCATATCCGATCAATGATATTACCGGGGATCATCTCTTCAAGGTCCCGCTGTTCAAGTGATGTGATCATGGGATTAACCCCGGCCCTTGTTTAAAGACAATGCTATCATTAGGCATGATCGATCCTTCACAATGAAGGCATTTATGGATACATGCCAATTCGTATCCTGCGAGCAATACATTTAACGTGCCACAATCTGGGCAGCGTATAATAATTCCGTCAGTGAATACCATGGTTTTAAGCCTCTCCATAATACCGGGTTTTTATCCCGTGTTTCTGGTCATATGTTTCTGTGAATGTAGTTTCTTTAATTGAGTACTGGATAATATCACTGTTATAGGCAGAATCACAGGATCTTAAACTTTCGTGCCATTCATGCCGGCGGATCGTTGGGTGCAAAAATCCAAAATGCGATCCCTGGTCTATCTCCGGGGTGATATCTCCTTGTTTCATCATCATAATCATGGATTGATAATGAAAATATGTGTGGTTTTTACCGATAGACGGATCTACTTTATCCCCGAATTTTACACGGTACTTTTTGCCGTGTTTCTGTATTTCACATGGTCCCCCCCACCCATTAGAATCAATGGGCAGAACGGCCTTAAAAATCGTTTCTGAAATCATCTTGCCTCACCTCATGAATGCCTTGACATCTCCCGTCCTGGCATATTCATTTCCTTGTTTTAACAAGTGCTCAACGTTCATCATATGCCTAACTTGTTCTGAAGACCTGATTAGGCATTGGCCTTTTTTCCATGACTCTAGGCATGTATACGGACAAAATACCGGACAGCCCGGCGCTTTCATTTCGTCCGTTTTTTGTGGGTTCTGGTTTTGGGTTTTGTTCATGGTCTTAACCTCAGTTTAAAAAGTAAAAAAAATAATTAGTACTCCATCATTCTTAATTGTTCAATGGTTGCCTTTTGTGCCCGCTCTATAAAGTTGGTTAGTTTCTCAAGTGTGAATCGATCGGCACTTAAACTCTCGAACGATGTTTGATCCCTGATAACCATGTACTCAGAACCGCCGTCGACCTGATTAATGAAACAAAGATTCTGATAATATGGTGCATCCCCTAAACACCAATTTCCGTGCTGGAAATGATCGTATAGATCCTTTATTGTTTGTTTCTCGTGTACTTGCCGGATATCAAAGGGTGGATCGCTGGCTTCACGGATCCAAAGGTTCTTTTTTCCAATTGTTACCCATTGCTTTTTTACTTCATCTGTTACCATATCAGATCACCGTGGCACCACATGATCGGCACATTATTCTCTCAAGATCATCAGCTCCGATAATACGGTTTAGGTCCGTGCCGGTTGCACCGCATATACATTTTGCCGGGATGTATTCACGATATGAAAACTCTATTGAGATCTCGTCAAATATATCCCGGCGTCCGGTTGCCTTAACGACAATCGCGCCGATCTTTTCATCTTCAATCCTGGAATATACACGATCCCGGATTGCTACATAGATCCAGCACCGAGCGCTCCCGGTTCCTTTCTTAACGCTGCAGTTATAGCCAGCAGCATTCAAGGCTTTTTTTGCTGCTTTGGTTTGTTCTTTTAGTGTTAACATTCTTTCACACCTCTTTTACTCCTGATCACCGATCAGGATATCCCTTTTCCCGGATTGAACCGGCACCGCTAAGACGGAAAAAGGTTTTAGATCTGTTTGATAGAATAATCGTTAAGAATTGCGCTTTTTCTCCTCTTTAACCACGATATAACATATTTGCGGCAATCTTCTTCAGATGGTGATCGTACTTCAAAAGTGTAATTCTCATCATCGCCACCATCCTGAGGATGTACCCATGCACTAACCTTAAAGGTTAATCGTGTGTCTGGTATGATTGGATGATCTGATAATTTGAAAAGAGATACATGTCCTCTAATGAATGACAATTGATCATCTGTAACCATCCTGATAATATCACCTTTCACTTTGGTTACTGTACCATAAGCCATTTGGTTGTTCTTCTTTGAAAACACTTCAACCCTTGATCCTTTTACTATAGATTCCATCTTTTACACCTCTTTTTTACCCCTTTGTCTTAGGGTATACTCTATATGTTCTTTTATAACCTTATAAACCTTATTGTTTATAGTTTCTTATGTTATTATATCCCTATATACCGAAAATGGGAAAATGGGTTAAGTGTTCAATAATTCAATTGAGATCTAAAAAGTGTTTTTGTGTTTTTTCAATGTACGAAAAAGTTTCGGATTTTTTGAAAAACAGCGCTAAGTATTTTTTCGTGCTCTTTTACGTACACACGTTATTATTGTATATATATGATGTCACCCATTGATGGAATCCTTTGACTTAATCCTATGTTATCACTTCTCAATATCGCGCTATGATGATACATGATAATATAATGTTAAG
>CAZWDF010000201.1:0-2928 GCA_964632335.1 uncultured Candidatus Saccharibacteria bacterium
CTCAATCCTGATGTTGTCATCAACAACGCATACATTCATTGCGTATCAATACAAGACCCAGGCATCGACCCTGATGTCAAAGGACTCATGATGAACTCAATCAAACGTCAAGTCCTGTGGCAGAACCTCGACACCAACAAACAGGAACGCATCAGAGCCAATGACATACCGGTTCCCGACCTCATCATCGATGACACCGACCTCAATGACAAGATTGCTATCGAGCAGCAGTATCACAAATGGAAGTCATGTGTGGACATCTACCGAGACTCACTCAACGACAATGTCAAGATAAGGGTGGCCAAGGCATACTTCGATGATGGATATACAACATCAAGGTCGATGGCCAAGTATTTCAACATACCGAACACATCGGCTCACAACCTCATCGCAGAGATAAAAAGAGAACTAAAAACCATATACCATGAAAATCAAAGACGAATACAAGGGTAAGACCATCATCAAGAGGACTTCACTCGGAAACAAAACCATCATTGTTGACAACATAGATGTGTCCAAATCACGATACTATGTGTCGATAGGACTTGGATACCTATTTGAGAAGGAAGCAGAGACCAAGACAACACCCGAACCGATTCAATACACAGGAATCGAGCAGGATGAGCAAGTCGAAGCACCAGCACCAACACCAACACCGAAACGCAAAAGACCTGCAAACGCAACGTCAAGACGAAAAAAACAATAATGGGCAGAACTAAACACATCGAGACACCGGATGATATGTGGCAATTGTTCCAAGAGTACCGCAAATGGTGCAAGGACAATCCTCGATTCCTATATCAGCTATCGAACAAGACAGGTGAGGCAGTTCCTGTGCCACTTGAAAGGCCTCTCACTGTGGTCGGATTCAGAGCATTTGCTGCGGATAAACACAAAAGTGTGGAGGATTACTTTGCAAATACTGAAGGTAGATATTCAGCTTACACCACAATCTGCCGCACGATAGAGGCAAACATCAAGCAAGACCAAATCGAGGGAGGCATGGCAGGACAGTACAATCCATCCATCACTCAACGTCTGAATGGTCTCACTGAAAAGACTGACATCACCAGTGGAGGACAAAGCATCTCCGAGGTGAAGGTCAACATAATTAAACCGACTGAATAGATATATTTAGTATCTTTGGTCAGAATTGTCTATATAGGAGAAAAACCTGTATAGCATCCCTATTGCCTAAACTCTGCATATGGCTGCAATCACAATAGACTCCACTGTAATCTTCGAAAAGAACTACACTGCACTGGCTGACCCGAACATCAGGTTTGTCATCAACGAGGGTGGTTCACGATCATCAAAGACATATTCCCTGTGTCAGATGATTATCGTGTACTGCATCCAACATCCCAACAAGGTGGTCAGTGTAGTGCGCAAGACCTTCCCTGCTTTGAGAGCAACGGTGATGCGTGACTTCTTTGAAATCATGAAGGTGATGGAGATATACGAGGTCACGAGCCACAACAAGTCTGAACACATCTATACCTTCCCGAATGGCAGCATCGTTGAGTTCTTTTCGGTGGATGATGAGCAGAAAATCAGAGGGCGCAAGAGGGACATCGGATGGTGCAACGAGGCCAATGAATTGTGGTTCGAAGATTTCCAACAGTTGAACATGAGAACCGAGACGAAACTCATCTTCGACTACAACCCGAGTGAGTCATCATCCTGGCTATACGACCTACCGAGTGAGGAGTCAGTCATCATCAAATCAACGTATCGAGACAACCCATTCCTCCCTGATAGCATCAAGCGACAAATCGAGGACTTGAAGCGAACCGATGAAGCATTGTATCAGATATATGCGCTCGGTGAGAAGGCAATCAGCAAGTCGAACATCTACTCGAATTGGACATTCGTCAAGCATCGACCTGCGAGGTTTGTCAACTTTGTATACGGAATCGATTTCGGGTACAACCATCCAACCGCACTGATGAGGGTGTACTATTGCGACAATGACATCTACATCGAACCTGTCATCTATGAATCGTATCTGACCACCACCAACCTCATCGCTCGAATGGATGAACTCGACATCGAGAAGTATGTGACCATTGTGGCTGACTACGCTCGACCTGAAATCATCGCCGAGATGAATAATGCAGGATACGATGTGATGAACGCAAACAAGGTGGTCAAGAAAGGAATCGACAACATCAAGACCTTCGGGGTGTGGTGCCAGGATGACCCGAGAGTCAAAAAGGAATACGAGAACTACAAATGGAAAAAGGTCGGGGATATCATCACTGATGAACCGGTGAAGTTGTTCGATGATGCCATGGATGCCATCCGATATGCGACCACTCACATCAGGCAAGAGTACTATACTGATGATTCATACTTTGCGTTCTAAACACTTGGCATCAAATCTGCAACATAGGTATGGCAATATACAATCAATCTTGGCTGCATACGATACTGACTGACCTGAATGGGTCGGTTGTCAATGAGTCGCTATGGCAGTCGATATGCTTCCACTATGGAATCACTGCAACGGTCAACGGGTCATGGCTCCAAGCACTGTGCGACTACTTCGATGTGAACCACGATCTTGGCGAGGGATGGATTCAATCCTTGGCTGAAGATTTCGGTGCTACTGCTCCAGTGAATGGCTCATGGATTCAGGCACTTGCTATGGAGATACAAAAGAATGCAGACCTGATTGACTTACTGATTGCGAGAATCAATGCCGAGGGTGGAGTCCTGGAGGCAGAACCTTGCCTTGAAACAACACTTAACCAATTTGATATATGAGTTTACTTGACACCGCTTCCTTAATAGTAACGCCAAACGGATACAAAGAGGGCAAACTTTACTCCGTTATTCCATCCGATGGTTCGGGCGATATGTCCGTAACAAGAGCAACAACTGCAACAAGAGTTAACTCTGCGGGGTTGGTTGAGTTAGTGCCTT